>CAZNWX010000057.1:0-10286 GCA_964576415.1 uncultured Magnetovibrio sp.
GCCGTACCTTATTGGACAGGCGGGGGCGGACCAGGCGGAGAGGAAAGTCCGCGCTCTTGCAGTGCCAAATCAGCCAGGCGAACTGCACCACCCCGGCGGCGAACACGCTCCAGGACAGCACGTGCCCAGGCGTCTCCAACGCATCGCGGAACCCCAGCATGGCGGCGATCAGCAACAGATTAAGGAGCACTTGCGCGGCGGCGGCGGCGGCGAACAGGCACAGCGAGTTCAGGACTCCAGATTGCAGGGATACCAGAGAGATGAACAACAGATAGGGAAAGGCGATCCGCGACATCTCCGTCGCCATCTCCATCTTGCCCTCGACCTCGTCGAACCCAGGTGCCAGCACCCACATGACCCAAGGCATGGCCAGTTCCATAAGCGCAACGAATACCGCCAGAATCACGAACAGCGCGGCGAAGGCGTGATCAGCAAATTCCTTCGCCTTCTCACGCCCCTCTTGCTCCAGGATGGATGAAAAGATGGGAATGAAGGCCGCCGCGAAGGCCCCTTCGGCGAACAGACGGCGAAACAGATTCGGAAACCGAAAGGCGACGAAGAACGTGTCGGCCACGCTGCCCGCGCCCAACACGGCGGCGATCAGGATATCCCGTACGAAGCCGAAGACGCGACTCAGCATGGTGTAGCCGCCTACAGTGGTGATAGCCTTCAGAAGATTCATAGGGTCTGAATAGCGGGAAATTGAGGCGGGGGAAAGGCGTCCCGGTCAAAGGACCGCCAAGATCCAAGGCCCGGATCAGATCATTGCCTTGAGGCGGTTCAGGTGCTCAGGCGCGATGTCCAGGCCGTGATGCGCGGCGCGCGGACGGTTTTTCCCTTTCGAAAGGCCCGGAATGAGGGCCCCGAGATCATCGGCCAATCGGCGCATCCAGGTGGTCATGTGTTGGGCGAAATTCCGTTCCGTTGGCGCGGCATCCATTGCGAGGACGACGGCCCGTCCAAAGACCAGTTGGTGCCGGCGAAGGCGCCGGCCAGAACGTCCAACATCAAAGCGATGTTGCCGCCCCGCGCGCCGTCAAATACCGGTGTCGGATTGCCGTCACATGTCCTTTGAACAACAGGAATCGTGCCCGGGATTGTGCCCGGGCGCAGATGTGATTAAATGTTTGCTCATCGTTGTCGGTTATTGCGGAAACAAACGCGGTCTCGCCATGCGAAAACCTATCGTCGGTATCGTTGCCAACGCGCACCTCATCAATGATCAATACTGGATTCAGGCCTCCAGTCGCATGAACGTCGAAGCCGTAGCAGATGCCGCAGATGCCATGCCGCTGATAATACCGTCGCTGCCCGAGTGCCTCGAACTGGACGATATCCTGGCGGCCTGCGACGGGTTCCTGCTGACTGGCGGGCGACCGAACGTGCACCCGGAAGAATACGGTCACGAACCCACGGACGCCCACGGCGACTTCGACCGAGGCCGCGATGGCATCGCGCTGCCGTTGATCCGGTCCTGCGTGGACCGGGGTCAACCGATCCTGGGCGTTTGTCGAGGGTTTCAGGAATTCAACGTCGCCATGGGTGGCACCCTGCATCCCGAGATCCGGGATCTGCCCGGGCGCATGAATCATCGTATGCCCCCCGACGGCACCATCGAAGAAAAGTTCGCCCATCGCCATCCTATCAAAATGATCGCGGGCAGCCCCTATATCGACTTGTTCGGGTCTGACGAGGTGATGGTCAATTCCCTGCACGGCCAGGGCATCGAGGAACCAGGCCTACGCGTTATCATCGACGGCACCGCGCCGGACGGCACGCCCGAGGCGATCACAATCAAGGACGCGCCCGGCTTCGCTATGGCGGTGCAATGGCACCCGGAATACAAGGCCACGGAAGATCCGGTTTCCAGACCCCTTTTCGCGGCCTTCGGCAACGCGCTACGCGACTGGCTGCGCGGCGTGCCCCTGGCCGCAGAATAGTGAGGCACTCCAGAAGCGGATGGCGACCCTCTCCCTTCCCGATCTTGAATTAAATTATCACCGTTGGGGTCGCGGCTTTCTCCTGGTGCTTGTGCATGGTTGGTCCGAATGGTCAGCCATTTGGCGCCGGTTGACACCGCTGTTGACCGACGTCTTCACGCCCGTCGAGTTGCTGATCGCCGCGGGCGCCGGGCATTTCGTTAATTGGGAATGGCCCGATCGGTCCGCAGAACATATTATTCGGTACTTCACCCCCCTGACAACGGAGGCGTAGTCATGATCACCATCCCCAACCCGGCCAAGGAACGCCTGAAAGCGGGCGAGCTTTCCCTCGGCGTCGGAGTGCGCCAAGCGCGCACCGTGGATATAGGCAAGGCCATGAAAGCCGCTGGCTACGACTGGCTGTTCATTGACCTGGAGCACAATTCTATGGACATGGACATGGCCTGCCAGATCTCCGTCGCCGCCCAGGACGCCGGCATTACGCCGATCGTGCGAGTGCCCGGGTTCGAGCACTATCTGGCGACCCGCGCGCTGGACGGCGGCGCGCTAGGTATCGTGGTGCCGCATGTGGACGACGTGGAAACGGCGGCTCAGATGGCAACTAATTGCCGCTATCCGCCAATTGGCCATCGCTCCATGACGGGCGCTCTGCCACAGGTGAACTTCGCCAGCCATCCCATTGGCGAGATGGCGGAGGCGGTCAACGCGGCGACCCTCCTGATCTTGATGATCGAGACCCCGCGCGCAGTGGAAAACGCCGACGCCATCGCCGCCGTGGAAGGGGTCGACCTGTTACTGATCGGAACCAACGATCTCTGCATGGAGATGGGTATTCCAGGCCAGTTCGATCATCCGGATGTGGCCGCCGCCTACGACACTGTAATCGCCGCCTGCCATAAGCACGGCAAGCACCCCGGTATGGGCGGCGTCTACGATCCAGCGATGATGGCCCAATACGTGGACAAGGGCATGAAGTTTATCCTCTCTGGCAACGACATGGCCTTCATGATGGCGGGCGCCAAGGCCCAAACGGCGGCAATCCGTGAATTGATCTAGTAACCGCCCGCGGAAGAGACGGGTCGTGGCTTGAGTGCCGCAGCCTAAAGGTTGATTATTTGGCTTTAGCTAGGTCGACGGGCTTGTTGGTCGGCGTCTAATAAGCCGCCTCCATTTTGTTGGTCCCTCTGTCAACGTTGAACACATTCAAGTGCTAACGGACACCATTCTTAAGGATGCCCAGTTTGTGCGGACCAGACTTGGAGTGCCCAGCGATACCAATTCACTCGGCGCCACTCGTGGTGGGCTGAGCATCCTTAATCTTGGAAGCGCACTTGGGCCGGGCGCGCGTGATGACAAAATCGTAAACGCCTCTCAGCCACGCCCATGGCGCGATCGACGGGCGGGAGTTTAGGAGGCGCGGTCAAGGCGCGGCGCGAGACAATGGCCTCCCCGGGGATGGTCGTTCCAGCCCATGTCACGGTGGATAGGGTTTTACTTCGATAAGGGATGTTCCGGTTTAAGAGACCTCCGGGCCCGGCGACTTAGGCCGCGTAGGACGCGTCCAGCCGGACCATCTTGCGGATAAGGGCGGCGTACTCCAACTCACCGTAGCCGAAGCCGTCCTCGCTTTCGGCGAAAGCGTTGGTATCTGCGCCGGACTTGGCAGCCACGTTGTCGGTGATCACATTCAGCGCCCCCGCCGCGCTAGCATCGATTTGCACCTGGCAAGCGCGCTCCAGGCGGTAGAGGCGCTGGAACGCCGCAGCGACGGTCTTTCCAACGGTCATCAGGCCGTGGTTCTTGAGGATCATCGCGTGCTTGCCATCCAAAGACGCAACCAGACGATCGCGCTCATCAAGATAGAGGCTGGGTCCTTCGTAATCATGATAGGCGATGTCGCCGTAAAAGGAGGTGGCGTTCATGGAGACCTGCTGCAGCCCCTCCTTCAGCGCCGCCACGGCCATGCCGGCGCGGGTGTGGGTATGCATGACCACGCGGTTCTCTTCCGTCGCGTGCATATGTATTGCCGAATGGATGACGAAACCGGCCTTGTTGACGTTGTAGTCCGACGCGTCGACGATGTTGCCGTCAACATCGATCTTCACTAGGTTTGACGCCGTCACCTCATCATAGTTGAGCCCGTAGGGATTGATGAGGAAGTGCGGTTTTTCACCGGGCACATGAGCCGTCAGATGTCCGTAGATCAGCTCAGTCCAGCCGAAATGGTCGACCAGCCGGTAAGCGGCTGCCAGCTCTATGCGAAGACGCCATTCGGCATCTGACCATTGATCCGGTTTCGGGTTCTCAGGCAACGTGGGTGTTATCATCGCTTTCTCACCTCCATGGCGCCACCAAACACAAATGACGGCACATGATACTACCGTCCGCGGCGTAATGCCATGGGCGCCGTTTCATAGCACGCCGGGGGGGGAGTGGAACAACTGGATAAATTCGCGGTTTCGGCGTATAGGAAGAGCCAAGCAGACCTGGGCATTAACTGAAAATACAAGTTGAGATCGTCATGGGCGAAAAATGGACGCCGCAAAGTTGGCGGAAAAAGCCGATTATCCAAGTGCCAAGCTACCCGGACGCGGACAAACTGTCCGCCGTGGAAGAGACGCTGCGTGCCTCACCGCCGCTAGTGTTCGCCGGTGAAGCGCGGAACCTGAAGCGCGCCCTGGCCAAGGTGGCGGAAGGCGAGGCATTTTTGTTACAGGGCGGCGATTGCGCCGAAAGCTTCGCCGAATTCCATGCCGACAATATCCGCGACACGTTCAAAGTCCTGCTTCAGATGGCCGTTGTCCTGACCTACGGCGCCTCCCTGCCGGTGGTGAAAACTGGGCGCCTGGCGGGTCAGTTCGCCAAGCCGCGTTCATCGGATACGGAAACCATCGACGGCGTCACCCTCGATTCTTATCGGGGTGACATGGTCAACGGCATGGCGTTCACGGAAGACACACGGGTGCCGGACCCGGAACGCCTGGTGAAGGTCTACAACCAATCGGCGTCGACCCTAAATCTGCTCCGAGCCTTTGCCCAGGGCGGTTTCGCCGATCTACATAAGGTGCATCAGTGGAACCTGGGCTTCGTCGCCGACAGCCCGCTGGGTGAGCGCTACCGCGACCTCGCCAACCGCCTGGACGAGACGCTGCAGTTTATGGCCGCCTGCGGGATCACGTCGGAAACCACGCCACAGATCCGCGAGACCGAGTTTTACACCTGTCACGAAGGCCTCTTGCTGACCTATGAAGAGGCGCTGACGCGGGTCGATTCCCTAACTGGAGACTGGTACTGCACTTCGGCGCACATGTTGTGGATCGGCGACCGTACCCGCCAGCCGGATGGCGCCCACGTGGAATTTATGCGCGGCATCTCCAACCCCATCGGTATGAAGGTGGGTCCCAGTATGGACCCCGATGAACTGATCCGACTGATCGATATCCTCAACACGAAGAATGAACCGGGTCGCCTGACCCTTGTGTCACGTATGGGCGCCGACGGTGTTGTCGACGGGTTAGGGCCCCTGGTCCGGCGTGTCCGGGACGAGGGCCGGACCGTGGTTTGGGTTTGCGATCCCATGCACGGCAACACGATCAAGAGTCCTAGCGGCTACAAGACGCGACCGTTCGACGCGATCCTAAAGGAGGTCAAAGGCTTCTTCCAGGTACACACCCAGGAAGGCACCCACGCCGGCGGCGTGCATTTCGAGATGACCGGTCAGGAAGTGACCGAATGCACCGGCGGCGCGAGAGCCATCACCGACGACGATCTATCTGCCCGCTATCACACCCATTGCGACCCGCGCCTGAACGCCAACCAAGCCCTGGAACTGGCCTTTCTGTTGGCTGAAACACTGAAGGACGGTCGCCGCAACGAACCGATGAAGATCGCCGCCGGTTCATAGGGAGAGCGGAAAGGTTCGACGATGAGTGAGAAAGCCACCCAATTGCCTTGCCGAGACGATTCGCCGGACGTGGCGGAAGCCTGGACCGACCACTATTTCCTAAAAACCAAGAAAGTGGTCGAGTCGAAAGGCGACACGAAGGTTACCTACGCCGTGTTCATGCGCCGCCCGGTGTTGTTCGCACCTAAGCTCATGGTCGATTGGCTTAACGCGGTGGCGGCCAAGCGCGGCGCCGAGTTCGAGATCAATCTCAACTACGAGGAAGGCCAGTGGGTGGGCGCCGGTGAACCGCTTCTCTACATCACAGGCTCTCTAGCGCAGTTGGTGGATCTGGAAACGGTCTACCTGCAAAAGCTGGGCGCATGCTGCGTCGCCGCCAACAACGCCTTTTCCATGTGCGTGGAACTGCCCGACGTTGCCTTCCTGGCTATGGACGCTCGCCATTGTGCGGGCCTAGAGATGGCCGATATGATGGCCTACGCGGCCTCCGTTGGTTCGAAAGCCGCCCAGGTTCAGGTCGGCGCCAAGGGGTTCATCGGTAACGCCACCAACGCCACGGCTCATTACTTCGGGAACGAAAAAGGGCTCGGCACCATGCCGCACGCCCTGATTGGGTATGCAGGCTCAACCCTGAAGGCCGCCGAGATATTCGTCGACACCTTCCCGGGTGAACCGGTGACTGTCCTGGTCGACTATTATGGCCGGGAAGTCACCGACGCGCTGACCGTTTGTCGGCGGTTCCCTGAGTTGGCCTCGGGCAGCATGCTCAGTTTCCGCCTCGACACTCACGGCGGACGATTCATTGAGGGTCTGGACCCGCAGGCTTCTTATGCGGTTCTGGAACGGCACGCACCGTTGGCTGTGCGCCGCTACCGTAACGAGAAGGAATTGCGCTTGCTTACGGGTACCGGCGTATCGGCAGCAGCTATTTTCCATCTTCGCCAACACCTGGATCAGGAAGGTTTCGATCGGGTAAAGATCGTCGCTTCGTCGGGCTTCGACGTCACCAAGTGCAAGGTCATGGCCGACGTAGGCGCACCCATCGACGTGATCGGCACGGGGTCGTACCTGCCGGAGATCTGGACGGAAACCTACGCCACGGCAGACATCGTCTCCTATAACGGGTCGCCGTCGGTGAAGGTGGGCCGCGAATTCTTGATGAGTAAAGACTGAGGGCAACACCAATCATGCAGAAGATCGAACTGAGCGTGCACGAGTTCATGACCATCATGGGAACCATGGACGAAACTTACGGCGGCCGCATGAAGGCGGCCGACGAGAGCGTCTACGCACACTGGTATACGCAATGGAAGGCCATGGACGAGCGCCTGGAAAGCCTGGGCCTCATGGAACGAGCCGACATGTTGTTCGACGGCAAGGTTGCCATCAACGCGCTTTCGGAGGCGCATTTTCAGGAGCTCTTAAAGTCCGTGCGCGGCCAAGTGAAGTACCACGGCCAGCTCATCGCCGACGGCGACGAGGACGGCGACGAGGAAGAGCTCAACATGTGGGAAGAACGCTTGGCGGAGTTACAGGCCATGCACGATTCCGCCGGCTGGCAGAATCAGGGCTAGCGCCCCGTGGCGAAAGCCGCACCTCAGGTCGGTATCGTTAGTCTCGGCTGTCCAAAAGCCCTTGTCGACTCTGAACGTATCCTGACGAAGCTTCGTGCCGACGGCTACACAATTTCCGGCACCTACAACGGTGCGGATGTCGTCATTGTGAACACCTGTGGGTTCCTGGACAGTGCCAAAATCGAGAGCCTGGAGGCCATCGGCGAGGCCTTGGTTGAAAACGGCCGGGTCATCGTTACCGGGTGCCTAGGCGCGGATGAGAGCGCCATCCGCGACGTCCATCCGGATGTGCTCTCCGTTTCCGGTCCGCACCAGTACGAAACCGTCGTTGCCGCGGTCCACGAGGCCGCGCCACCCGTCGCCGATCCGTTCCAGGATGTGGTGCCGCCGGAGGGCATTCGCCTTACTCCCCGGCATTACGCGTATCTGAAAATTTCAGAGGGCTGCAACCAGCGCTGTTCCTTCTGTATCATTCCGTCCATGCGCGGCGACCTGGTCTCGCGGCCCGCGAGCCACGTCATCGCGGAGGCGGAGCGCCTGGTGGACGCCGGCGTTCAGGAGCTGCTGATGGTGTCCCAGGATACGGGCGCCTACGGCACGGACCTGAAGTACGCGAAAAGCACCTATAAGGACTGGACCACGCCAGCCCGAATCACTGATCTCTGCCGGGTCATCGGATCGTTCGGGGCGTGGGTGCGGCTCCACTACATTTATCCCTACCCGCATATCGACAGCCTAATTCCCTTGATGGCCGAAGGCGTCATCCTGCCCTACCTGGACATTCCCTTTCAGCACGCCTCACCCACGGTCTTGAGGGCCATGCGTCGCCCTGCCCACCAGGAGACGACCCTGGGCCGCATCAAGCAGTGGCAGGCAGACTGTCCTAACCTGGCTATCCGATCCACCTTCATCGTCGGCTTCCCCGGTGAAACGGAAGACGATTTTTCCGCACTCCTGCAGTGGTTGGAAGCGGCCGAATTGGATCGGGTCGGCTGTTTCAAATACGAGGACGTCGATGGCGCTGCGGCGAACGATCTCCCCGGCCATGTGGATGAAGATGAGAAGGACGAACGTTGGGAACGCCTCATGGAGACCCAGCGCCGGATCAGTGCGAAGAAAATGGAGGCCCGTATCGGCCACATCTTCAACGTGCTGATCGATAAAGTGGATGTGGACGGCGCCATCGGTCGGACCTATGCGGACGCGCCGGAAATCGACAGCCAGGTGTACGTCGCGGGGGCGAACGATTTAACCATCGGCGAACGGATCCCGGTGCGCATCACCGACGCCGACGACTACGACCTGTTCGGCGTCGTCACCGAAGGATCATCGACGGCAGCCACAAACTGATCTCCGGCCAGGCGATCAGTATCGCCAAGGTTAAGATGTCCATAGCCAGGAACCACAGGATGCCCTTAAAGATAGTTTCCAGCGGGATGGAATCGCCCACCACGCCCTTCAGGATGTATACGTTCAGGCCGACCGGTGGCGTGATCAGGCCGATCTCCAGGAACTTCACCATAATCACCCCGAACCAGACCAGATCATAGCCGAGTGCCGAAATCACCGGTGTCACCACCGGCAACGTCAGCAGCATCATGCCGATGGGATCCATAAAGGTGCCGAGTATGATGTAAATGGTCGACAGCGACACCAGGATCCAGACTGGCGCCACATCTAAGGAGGTGGCCCAATCGGTCAACGCGCCGGCGACACCGGTAAGTGCAATAAAGCCAACGAATAGTTTGGCGCCCAGGACAAAGGCGAAGATGCCTGACGTGGTCATGACCGTTTCGGTCAGGGCCAGCTTGAATTTCTCCGTATCCAGTCGCTTGGTTAGGAAGCCCAGCAAACATGCGCCGGCCGCACCGATGGCGGCGGCCTCGGTAGGCGTCACGATACCCACATAGATACCGCCCATGACAATGATGAACAGGACGATGATTGACAAGGTCCCCTTCAGGGACAGGAACCGTTCGCGCCAGGTCACCGCTTCCGCCGGCGGCGCCAGTTCGGGGTTCAGCTTCGCTCGAATCCAGACCATGGCCATGTAAATGAATGCCGACAGGACGCCAGGAATGAGGCCCGCTATGAGCAATTGCCCGACGGATTCCTCCGTGAACAGGCCGTAAAGAATCATCAGAATGCTGGGCGGAATCAGGGAGCCCAGCGTGCCGCTGGCGGCGACTACGCCCGAAGCCAAACCCTTATCGTAGTTGTAACGGAGCATCTCCGGCGAGGCTGGAGCCGCTGACCGCGGCGAACATGGCGCAGCCGGCGACGGACGCCATGGCCAACCCGCCGTAGAGCCGGGACAGCCACACGCGCGCGGTGAAGTAGAGGTCGCGTGTGAACCCAGCTTGAAAGGACACGTAGCCCATCAGCAAGAACAGCGGGATCGCAACGATAGGGAAGCTGGCGATGAAGGAATAGGGCTCGAAGGCCGCGTAGCTCCAGGCAGCCTCGAACCCGCGATCAAAATCAAACTCACTGCCCTCCGGCCAACCGATAGCGAAGATCATGCCGAAGAAACCTATGAGGGCCATGCAGAAGGCGATGGGGATGCGGATGGCCACCAGCACCAGCATAGTAACGAGACCCAGAAGGCCGAGAGTTTCAGGGTTCATGTTGGCTCCTTGGGGCTCAGAGTTCCGCGTCTATGACACGCGCCTCTTCGGACTTGGTGGCGACGGAGTTACCCTTGATCAAACCATGGACGCCAATGACGGCGTCAATCAAAAGCCGCGCGGTCAGAAGCAACAAGCCGACGAAAATGGCAAAGCGGGCGGGGGACTCAGGCACCTCGAGTTGACCTTCCGAATAGGCGCCAACCTCCCAGGACTGCTGGAAATCCGTGTACACGGC
>CAZNWX010000058.1:0-519 GCA_964576415.1 uncultured Magnetovibrio sp.
AAGCCCTGGAAGATCCATGGGTGGAGCCAGATGAAAGCGTGTACACCCAGATTGTCCCGCCCTGGGCCGCGCCGGACGTGGTGACCGAGATCACGATCGATTTCGAGAAAGGCGATCCCATCGGCATTAACGGCGAAAAGATGTCCCCGGCGACACTTTTGACCAAACTCAACGAACTGGGCGGCGCCAACGGCATTGGCATTACGGATATCGTTGAAAACCGGTTTGTCGGCATGAAATCGCGGGGTGTCTATGAGACCCCTGGGGGAACCATTCTATTCACCGCCCATCGGGCCATGGAGAGCATCACACTCGATGGCGGCGCCATGCATCAGAAGGATGAGATCATGGCCCGCTACGCGGAGCTAGTTTATAATGGGTTTTGGTTTGCTCCGGAGCGCGAGATGTTGCAGGCGGCCATCGACACGGCAAGTAAACGCGTCAACGGCACGGTGCGGCTTAAGCTTTACAAGGGCAATGTCATCGTGACGGGCCGGAAATCTCCGAATTCCCTGTATG
>CAZNWX010000058.1:529-1715 GCA_964576415.1 uncultured Magnetovibrio sp.
GAAGACATGGTCACCTTCGAGGAAGATTCCGTCTACGATCAACGTGATGCGGAAGGGTTCATTAAATTGAACGCTTTGCGTCTTCGTTTGATTAAACGGCTGAGCGGCCAGTAAATTCCGTGCCCGTTGCATCCGGCCCCATTCGACGCTTGGGGCTGGTCACCGGATTGATCGTCCTAGGGCGGCCCATTAACGTGGACTTTGGTCCCTAGCGCCCATCCGATGACACAGATCGTTGGCACACAACTGACAAGTCCTCACGTCCGCCAATAATGTCTTCAACTGCGCGCTCACGATATCCGGCCGGCATTCAAAAGCTGACCTACAAAGGCGGGAACCAGTTCGCTGGCAGGACCATAATGGGTTTCCGCAAATAGTGTTGCACCCTCAGAAGGCTCAAGGTTTAGCTCCACCGTTCGGCCCACGTCTTGCATACGGACATGTTGAACAAATCCGGCGGCGGGATAGACATTGCCAGAGGTGCCGATGGATATGAACAAATGGCAACGATCAAGCGCGGCATAAATGTCATTCATGTAAAAAGGCATTTCGCCGAACCAAACCACATGCGGGCGCATGCGACCCACCGCACCACAGGAATGACATGAATTTTCAAGTCCTAATGTGCCTTCCCAAGGAATCACGTCATTACACGTTGCGCAACGCACCTTTAGCATCTCACCATGCATGTGCAGGAGGTTCTTAGACCCGGCCTGTTCGTGCAAATTGTCGATGTTCTGCGTCACCACCAGGACCTCACCCGGCCATTCCCGCTCCAAACGCGCCAACGCCAGATGGGCGGCGTTGGGACGAATGTTACCGTCGACCATGGATTGACGGCGCATGTTATAAAACTCGAGGACCCGCTTTGGGTCGCGGGCGTAGGCCTCCGGCGTGGCCACATCCTCAATGCGGGTGCGCGACCACAGGCCCCCGTCATCGCGAAAGGTTTCCAGCCCAGATTCCTTTGAAATACCAGCTCCAGTCAGGATCACAATGGCTTCGCCTTTGGCCATGGAGTCTCCTTGCATTTTCCCAAACAGACGTGTTAGCGAACATGATCAGAACATCCAGGTCACATCGCTGCAAGGAACAAGCCCATGGTCAAAGTTCTTTTCGTCTGTTTGGGGAACATCTGCCGCTCGCCCACGGCCGAGGGCGTGTTCACTGCGCTGATCAATCGTGA
>CAZNWX010000058.1:1725-10134 GCA_964576415.1 uncultured Magnetovibrio sp.
GAGCGATGTAGTCAGTGTCGATTCCGCCGGCACTGGTGCTTGGCATGTAGGCGACCAGCCCGATCGCCGCGCTCAGGCGGCGGCGAAGACCCGTGGCTATGACCTGTCGGCGCAACGTGCTCGCCAGATTAAGGAAACGGATTTTTGGGATTTCGACTATGTCATCGCCATGGATAGCCAAAACCATTCAGACCTCTCCATGAAGGCGCCAACAAATGCTCTGGATCGTATTCATATGTTCCTAAGCTTCGCGCCGAAAAAAGGCATCACGGATGTGCCTGACCCCTATTACGGCGGCGCGGACGGCTTCGACCACGTTCTGGATCTTATCGAAGCCGCATCCCTGGGCCTACTGCGCGACATGCGGAAGCGCCACTTTATCGGCGACTGATCCGTGACCATTCCTGACGCCATCGCACAGCGTATTGCCGATCGTGCAAGAGCACCCATAACCAGGACCGCTGTGCTTGGCGGAGGCTGTGTTGGCGACGTAAGGCGTATTGAGTTGGCCGATGGCCGGCAATGGGTCGCAAAATTGGACCCGACGCAAGCCGGGTTGGCTATTGAGGGGTTCATGCTCAGCTATCTAGCAGAGAAAAGTTCACTTCCGGTACCCGACGTGTTCCTAAGCGATGATGATCTTCTCGTCATGGCCTATTTGCCTGCCGAAGGGCCCATGTGTCAGGAAACAGAAATCCACGCCGCAGATCTGGTCGCGGCGCTGCACGAAATCACCAACGATACCTTCGGGTTCAAATGCGATACGGTTCTTGGTGGCCTGCACCAACCCAACCCGCCAACGGCATCCTGGTTCGACTTCTTTCGCGACGCTCGGCTTATTTACATGGCAACACAAGCCCATCAGGTCGGTCGACTATCCACGCCCCTCCGGCGAAGGCTGGATAACTTAGCCGCGCGCCTTGACAATTGGCTTGATGATTCAGGAACGCCGGCACTTCTTCATGGTGACCTGTGGGGCGGCAATGTTTTAACTGCTAACGGTCGGGTGAACGGATTCATCGATCCAGCCATCCATTATGGCGATCCAGAAATCGAGTTAGCCTTTACGACCCTGTTTCACACCTTCGGTTCGCATTTTTTTGATCGATACCGAGAACATCGTGATATCGCCCCCGATTTTTTCGAGACCCGTCGCGACCTCTACAACCTCTACCCTCTGTTGGTCCACGTAAGGCTGTTTGGCGGGCCCTACGTCCGCGACATCGATCGAACGCTTAAGAGGTTCGGATGCTGATTTTATTTGATTGCGATGGGGTGCTTGTCGACAGCGAGGTACTCGCCACCCGCGAGCTGCAGCGTTATCTTGAAGACTTGTCCTTCCCCACGGCCTTCGATCTGGAAAACCATGATCGATTTACCGGGTTTTCCCTGCGCGATGTTCGGACATCTTTAGAAACTCAGGCTGGACGATCTCTCCCTGAGGAATTCGAACGCGAACTTGGTCGCCGCGATATGAAAGCATTTCAGCGGGACTTGCGCCCCATCAATGGTGTCCGCGATACACTTTCCGCCCTCGACCTTCCGAGGTGCGTTGCCTCATCGGGGTCGCAAGAGAAAATTCGACATTCGCTAGCCTTGACTGGGCTCATTGACTACTTCGGCACCCATCTGTTCAGCGCTCATGATCAGCAGGTGCACCAAGGAAAACCAGCGCCGGATCTATTCCTCCATGCTGCCAAATCGATGGGTTTTCGGCCCAACCGCTGCCTCGTCATCGAGGACAGCGTCGCCGGCGTTCGCGCCGGTATCGCCGCCGGTATGCACACAATCGGTTTTGCGGGCGGCTCCCATTGCAACACCGACCATCCGGCTCGACTTCGCCACGCCGGCGCCCACGATGTTGCCATGAACATGTCTACCGTGACGGCAATCATTGATGGGATCGTGAATGATCTCGACGTCTCTTAAATTACCGAGACCTTATATTAGAGAACGAAGCAATATAGATATGAACAGCAATCGAGTGGTATGCTGTATATAGAGATGTTTTTGCTAATTTGACGGCTCTATGGAATATTTTTCAGGCTATATATGCAAAACCTCGATCGCTCTCATTCGGAGTTCGACAAAAAATCGACCCAACTTTTGAGATCCTATCTGAATGACTGATTGCCAATTTCTAGCCTCACCCAGCAATGTGAGTTTTTCCAGGGTTAACAGGTCTCTATGGGGCAGGAACGCATCTTATCCCGACGGGCGAATTATCGGCTAATGGCGATCGTCAGAAAACTTGGGGCGAACATAGGCGCTGAAATTACAGATGTGAACGTAAAGAGCCTTGACGGGAAAGCCTTCGAGCAAATTTACCAAGCATGGCTAAACTATGGCGTAACAGTAGTCCGTGACCAAGACCTCACGATAGAAGACTTTATCGCCTACGGCCGAAGATTTGGAGAGATTGTCCCACACCCTTCGAAATCAACCAGACATTTTGAACACCCGGAAATCACGTTTCTTGGTGTCAACAAATTTAACCCCGATGGAACGTTAAACGAAGACATCTACAAACGTGGTGCCATCGAGTTCCATACTGACGGTGCGTATGACGAAGTTCCTTTCAAGGCGACAAAACTCTATGCGTTAGCGGTGCCGAATGTAGGTGGTGAAACACATTTTTCTTGTATGTATATGGCTTACGATGCTCTTCCAAAAAAACTAAAAATCTTATTGCAGGACCGGCGCGGCGGATTTACGTACGGCGGGCGAAAAGGCCAAAACGCCCTTCTCAATCCCGAAGATCGCGATCGTGCTCCCGTGTTTCACCCATTGATTCGCTCTCATTCAGAAACGGGACGCAAAGCACTCTATTTCGACCCGGGTAAGATAGTCCAAATCGAAGGGCTAGAAGCTACAGAAAGTGACGACATTATTGACGAACTTACCGAACGAATGATCGTCTCGGGAGCAGAGTACACTCACACCTGGCAAGTCGGCGATATCGTGATTTGGGACAATCGTTGTCTCGTGCATAAGGCCGCCGGGAATTACCCCCCTGCAGAAGACCGCATACATTGGCGTTTATCTATAAAAGAATCAGTCGCGGGTTAGGGATGTATTCAGCAACATTATCCAATTAAAGGACAACGACGACATTGCGGTTTCCCAGACATCACATTGGTTGCACGCTCGTCGCTGCTCCAAGAAGAGGGGGCCAAAGCCTAGATTCGGGACGCCGCCAACATCCCCTCGCTAATAGCCCGCTCCGCGTCCAATTCTGCGGCCCGATTTGCGCCGCCAATCACATACAGGTCGACCCCGCTTGCGGTTAAACCGGCGGCAAGGTCGGCCCGCACTTCCTGACCGGCGCAGATAACAATCGTATCGGCTGCCACCAGCTCGGTCACACCGCCGACCTCGATATAAATGCCCTGTTCATCAATACGCTCATATCTAACGCCAGAAATCTGGCGGACCCGATTTTGCTTCATTATCGCGCGGTGAACCCATCCGGTACTCTTTCCAAGGCGCCGGCCCATGGGGCCCTCGGATCGCTGCATCATCGTGATCTGATAACTAGGCTCTATCTCCGGTAGGGGGTGCCCGATGCCCCAGCGCCGCCGAAAGGCATCGGGATCGGTGAAGCTCGGGTCATCCGCCTCTAAGAGGTATAACGCCACGTCGAAGGCAATTCCGCCGCCACCAACTATTGCGACCCGTGCGCCAAGCTTGGCAGAACCGTTTAAAACGTCCGCGTATCCAATCACGTTTGGGTTACGGATCCCCTCGATATTCGGCAATCGCGGACGCACACCAGTAGCCAGAATGGCAGAGTCAAATTGCGCCGCTTCGATGTCATCAGCGGTGACCTCCGTCGATAATCTAAGTCCGATGCCAAGGCGCTCGATTTGCTTTTCAAAGTATCTCAAGGTCTCCAGGAATTCGGTCTTTCCCGGCACATTCTTGGCCAGATTGAACTGGCCGCCGATCCGGGATTCGGACTCGAACAAAGTGACTTCATGGCCCCGCTCCGCAGCCGTCACCGCAGCTGCCAGGCCGCCAACGCCCGCACCAATAACGGCCACACGACGACGATCGTCGGTGGGCGCGACCACCATCTCCGTCTCATGGCAAGCCTTGGGATTCACCAGGCATGAACAGATTTTCCCAACAAAATACCGGTCCAAACATGCTTGGTTGCAGGCGATGCAGGTGTTGATTTCTTCGGCGCGACCATCCGCCGCCTTCACCATGAACGCTGGGTCCGCCAGAAACGGGCGGGCCATGGAAATCATGTCCGCATTTCCCGCAGCAAGGACGCGCTCCGCAACCTCGGGGGTATTGATGCGGTTCGACGCAATAATAGGGATGCCAATAGCCGCCTTTACTCTGGCTGTGTAGCTAACAAAGGCCGCGCGCGGGACGGCTTGTGCGATTGTGGGAATAGGCGCTTCATGCCAGCCAATCCCACTGTTCAAGATATCCGCACCAGCGGTCTCGACAGCTTGCGCCAGTTCAATGATCTCCGGCTCCGACAAGCCGTTATCGACAAGATCTAGAACTGAAAGACGGAACATAATCACAAAGCCGGGCCCAACCGCCTCGCGGGTCCGGCGTACAATCTCAACGGGGAGCCGCATTCTGTTCGCAAACGCGCCGCCCCAGTTATCGCTACGCTGGTTCGTCCGTGGTGACAGAAACTGCGTCAGAAGATAGCCTTCCGAACCCATGATTTCGACGCCATCATAACCAGCCTCTGCCGCCAGGCGCGCCGTGGATATGAAGTCCTTAATGGTTGTTTCAATTTCCGCGATGTCCATTTCGCGTGGCGGTTGTTTGTTGATGGGAGCCGCCAACGGCGATGGCGCCACGATATCCGAATGGTAGCCGTAGCGGCCAGAATGGATGATTTGCAACAAAATATGCGCACCGCAGGTATGGACGGCATCGGTAACCTGACGGTGTTTCGGAACCTCATCGGCATGGTCAAAGGCGGCTGCCGCCGCGTTCAACCGGCCCGCCGCGTTCGGGGAAAAAGCGCCGGTCACCATTAATGTGCAGCCATTCCTAGCGCGCTCCTTAAAGTACGTGGCCAACCGGGTGAAATCGTCCTGATCCTCAAGGCCCGTGTGCATGGATCCCATCATGACACGGTTGGGCAAGGTCAATGACCCGATGGTCAGCGGTTCGAACAGATGAGGATAAGCGGTCATGATCAGCAACCTGTTCGATCAAGCGGTTAAGGAATAGTTGGTAAGAGGGATATAGTGAGACCCGCCATGGCCCATGTGGCTCTCGAACAAAGTAAAGGAGGAGACGGGAAACAGCGCCGTTGAGAACGCACCGTGGACGTTCAGGTAGTCCCCCAGGTTCCGCGGTTTGCGGCCGCGGAAACGCGCAATGGTGATATGAGGTTTAAATTTCCGGCCCTCATCACCAAAGCCAGCGCGAACAGCTGCGCGTTCCACTTTATCTTGTAGCCGCGAGAGACCGTCGTTGGGCGCAATTCCAGCCCAAAGCGCGCGCACCTTGCCTCCCTTCCCAAAATGCCCCAGGCCCAAGCACCGCAAGTTGAAGGCGGGCTCCATTATGGTGGAAAGGGCGGCATCCAGATCTGCTGCGTCCCGCGTGCTGACATCACCAATGAACCGCAATGTCAGATGCAAGCTATCGAGTTTCACCCAACGGGCTCCATCAAGCCCTGACGTCAAGACGCAAAGCGACTGCCGGATATCGTTGGGAAAGGACAAGCCCACGAATAGACGCATGATGAACCCTTCGAAGATAAGGCCGCAAGCCAGACCCGCCTCAGAGGAATAGGGCGAGGACACCCGTATACCCATAAAGGCGATTGTTGGAAATCTCCCCTTGGCCAAAAAAGCCAACCAGTGGAATATCTCTCATCATATCTGCAATGATTTCCATCTCCCGACCCTCCTGGCCAAACAAGTTTTGGCCACGAGCAACACAGGAGAAATATAAACCTCCACGGGCCGGCCCGGGCAGCCGGTCCATGAGGTCTCGGACCATCCGAACAAGGTCCTCTTCTGCACCGGCAGGATCTCGGCGAACGAACATCAGTTGGTCTCCGGCTTCCACATGACCGCCGATCGCCAACCATCCTCGCTCAGGATCGATGCCCGCCAAATTCCGAACCACATAATCGCCAGTGTCGGAGCCGGCGACGGGAAAGGCGGCGTGGATATAACCGGCAACTTGGTTGAGGTCGCGAGCCAGAAGTTCGCCGATATCGGCTTTAAATACGGAGAGGGCCGGCTCACCGTTCAAGGTCATGACGACATTTTCCATGCAATCGGTAACCCGGTGGGTCATGCCCACCGGCGCGTATCCCTGGGTCAGGCCCGTGGCAACCTCGACATCAGGTGCAAACAAAACGCCGGAAAGGCCTCCGCTGACGACGTCTCCGGCAAGTTGGTAATGGGCGCCGCGCGATGAGGTCAGCCCACCGATCAGGAAACCCGGCACTTCCAGGGTCACATCCTCCATCTCCATAGAAAGAGTCTCGATTAACGTCGGCACGGCGCCGTTCGTGGGGTCACCGTAAACCACGCCGAACGGCGGTGTTCGGCTTCGCATCCAATCCCGGGCCGACTCTGGAATTTCGTCGATTGACGTGCCCAACTGCGGCAACAGCGTGAAGCTGTCGCGGGGATGCCCGCTGACCATTGCGACGGCGGCTCGACGGTCAAATGCCTCACCGACATCACCCACGCCATCGTGCCAGCAGATACCCATGCCGACGCTACCAACCCAATGGTCGATCCCAGTCTTCTGGCGCAAATAGGCATGCATGCTGGAGAGGTCGGCCGCATGGACATCTGTCACATACAGCCAGCCGAGTTGCACTTCATCACCGTCAGTGTGGTAACCCGCCAGCGCGGTTTCCAGCTCCTTTGCAGCGCTGGACCAATTCTCGGCACGGGATACAGCAACAGGAAATTTTGCCATTGGAGCAATATAAGAGTAAGTGGCCCAGCAGTGCATGCGAATTCGGAGCGGTTCATGCGGCCGTAGGCAGAATTTCCGCAATCTGTGCCAGAGAACGAGCCCGGTGCGTCCATGTGTGCGCGCTTGAGAAACGCTGCTGTCCGGACGCCGCCATTACCCGAAGTCGATCTTTATCGGCCAGAAGGTCGGCGACAGCACTTGGCATATCCAGCGGCCGGTTTGGCAGGAAAAACATGTTCTCCGACGAGAATTCGCTCTCATAGTATACAGAGCGGCTAGAGAGAACGGCACTGCCGCAAGCCATGGCATTGAACACCCGCTCATGGGAATCGTTGTAGCCCGGGAAAGGGTTCAGAATAGCTCGGGAACAATCAATCATTTCCAAAGATTCTTGAATGGTTTTCTGCCCAACGAAACGCACCATCGGCAGGTCATCCGCATAGGCTTCCCAGCCGGGGCCGACGACGGTGGGCCGGAGAGGGGCAAGCGCCACAATTGCATCAACCCGCTGGGCGTTGCGGATGTAGTCGTCAACCGTCTTCATATACGGAAATAGAGTTTCGAAATCGGCATCCTCGCCAAGCACATCACGAACCGACTCCTCCAAGGGTCGGGCTAGGTCTAGCCAGACCAGATCGACGATATCGTTCAACTTACCCTCAACATCGGCGCCATGGTCGCGCCACGCAGCGCGTTGCGGGTTGGGGGGCAGAAACAAGCTTCCGGTCAAAAGCAAATCGATATCGCGGGCCGCCCAGGGTGTTGGCGCGCGCTCAACACTACTGTGAGGCAAATGATGGAATGCCCCACCCGGGCATATGTAACGTTCACAAAAGGCACCTGCATGTCCAGCTGGGAAGGTCGCATGGTAGTTTTTCAACGGCAGATCGACGCGATCGTGGAGAGAAAAAGGGTGATCCAGAAAGACACCCAGAATGGGGGCGTCCACGTCATTGAAAATCCGGACCGCATCAGAGGCCGGTGACGGCGGCAGGCCAAATCCACTTACGGAAATGAACGCGACAATCTCCCGAGATTGAATAATCTCCATCAATCGGTTTTCATAACCGTCCCGAAGAAGGTCGACAATGACTGGGTCAAAACTGAGCCGATCGAACCCGTCCGCCAAGGCCGGAACCATCGATCCAATATTGCCGAAATTGCTTTCGCCAAGAAACAGGACGACTGTGCCGTTCTCCGAACTCATCGAACCTGGCCGATGAGCTCTCTCACGGAAGGCAATATTCGCTTTACGATTTCTCCGACACCAGCTGCGTTGGGATGGATACCATCTGTTTGGTTAAGCGCGGGAACCGCAACCACGCCTTCAAGAAAAAACGGATAGAACAGCACGCCATGTTTCTTCGCTAAGCGCTGAAAAAGGCTATTGAACTCATTGCTGTACTCCTGGCCCAGATTGGGTGGCGCCTGCATGCCGGTCAACAGAACCGGAAGCTCTTGAGTTTGGATTTCGGTAATCAT
>CAZNWX010000059.1:0-10130 GCA_964576415.1 uncultured Magnetovibrio sp.
ATCCCATTCAGGTGACCGACATCGAGGCGGAACTGGATACAACCTTCACCACCGAGACTTTGGCAGCCTTGAAGGATTGGTACCCGGAAGCCCGGTTCGTATGGCTCATGGGCGCCGACAACCTGTGTCAGGTCCACCGATGGCGGGACTGGTCACAGATATTCCACACGGTTCCCGTTGCGGTTTTCGCACGTCCCACCTATTCTTTACGTGCCGAGAAGTCGAAGGCGGCTCGGCGTTTCGCCAAGTACCGCATCAAACCATACCGCGCGGGGAGCTTGGCAACCCGACCGGTGCCGGCCTGGGTGCTGTTCAAACGGCCCCTCAACCCGGCATCCGCCACCAAAATCAGGACCCCGCGCGTATAACCCTGGGTGCGGGCCGCAACGCAAGGGCAACAGACGAGAGGAGAATTCCCATAGCCCAATCGAAACGGATCCCGCTGGCTGGAGATCTTCTGCAGTTGGCGAAAACATCCCTTGACGACGATAAGGCCGAGAACATCGTCGTGGCCGACTTGTCTGGCAAGACCGCCATCGCCGATTATCTGGTCATTGCCTCAGGGACTTCGCAGCGCCACGTGGGCGCCATGGCCGATCATATCCAACGCCGCATGAAGGGAATGGGCCTCAAAAGTATCGCCGTTGAGGGTTTGAAACAATGCGACTGGGTGTTGATCGACGCGGGCGATATCATTGTGCACCTGTTTCGTCCGGAAGTCCGGGAGTTCTATAACCTCGAGAAGATCTGGATCAACGCGCCGAGCGCGAATACTACCGAAGCGCTGAGCGCCAGCGCCTCTCGACATTTATGACCAGCGGTCGCGGTTGGTGCAGAGCGGGATGCAGAATTTGATCGTGGCCGTGGGCCGCTGGAAAGCAGGCCCGGAAAAGGCTTTGTACGGACTTTACGAGAAACGCATTCAACCACGGCTTCAATTGAAGGAAGTGGAGCAGAAGAAGCGCCTGAGCGGCATGGAATTAACGCGCAGTGAAGGTCAATTGCTTCTGAACGCGGTGCCCGACGGCGCGCGGATCGTCGTCCTGGATGGCATCGGCAAGGGGCTCTCGAGCCGCGCCCTTGCAGAGACACTGGACCGTTGGCGCGATGACGGGGTGCGGTCGCCCGCGTTCGTAATCGGCGGGGCGGACGGGCTCGATCAGGCGGTGCTGGAACGCGCTGATCTCAAATTATCTCTGGGTCCACAGACGTGGCCGCACATGATGGTCCGCGCCATGTTGGCCGAACAACTTTACCGGGCGCAGGCAATTTTGTCAGGCCATCCCTATCATCGGGGGTAAATTACCTCACCTGCAGCAATGAACTGAAGCGTGACCAACCCGAACATCCCCAGACCTTATCGAGGCGTTTTCAGATACGGCGTGCGGTCTTACGGCCGCATCCCAAAAAAAGACGGTCCGACTTCCCGCCGCTTCGCTGCTAGATTGGCGAACTCACACAACAATGGTCGCGTCTCCCGGGGATCAATGATCTCCTCCACCGCGAAGGTCTCCGCTGTGCGGAACGGAGAGCGCAATTTTTCCAGCCGTTCCTCAATCTCCGCCAATTTTGCCTCCGGGTCGTCGGCAGCATCAAGATCGGCCCTGTAGGCGGCTTCGATCCCACCAGCCAGCGGCAACGAGCCCCAGGTGCCCGACACCCAAGCGTAGCGCGAAGAATAGCGTCCCGCTGGCCGGTGCGCCCCGCCGGCAATACCAAACGCGTTGCGCACAATTATCGAGCACCAGGGCACGGTGGTCTGGCTGATCGCCGCCATTGCGCGCACGCCAGCACGTATGGTCCGGGTCTTCTCCGCCTCTAGGCCGACAGCGAAGCCCGGGCAATCGGCCAAGTAAACGATCGGCAGATGGAAGGTCTGAGCCATGTCGACGAACCGGATGAGCTTCTCACAGGCGTCTGTCGTCCAGGCCCCACCGGAAAAGAACGGATCGGACGCCATTAAGGCGATGGGCCAGCCATCCAGGCGGGCGAAACCGGTGATGATGGGACGGCCGAATAAAGCCCCCATCTCAAAAAACGACCCCCGGTCGACGACGGCATTGATGATCCGACGCATCTGGTAGACCTGCTTTGGGTCCTTGGGTACGATGGAGAACAGGTCCTCCTCGCGCCGGCCGACGGGATCGTTGGCGGGTACGCGGTCGGCCACCTCGTCGATGGAAGACGGCAGATATGAGAGGAACGTCCGCGCTTTTTGGAAGGCTTGTTCCTCCATGTCCACCGCGTCATCGACGGCCCCAGCGGCCAACTGAATGCGCCAACCGCCCAATTCTTGCTTCGACAGATCCTCACCCAGGCCGGAGACCACCGGCGGGCCGGCAACGAAGACGGCCGCGGTTTCCTTGACCATCACCGAGTAGTGGCTGGCCGCCAACTTCGCCGCACCGAGGCCCGCCACCGACCCCAGCCCAAGGGCAACGCAGGGGATGTAGCCCATGTTCTGAAGCATCATGTCGTACTTGGTTCCGATGCCGCCCGGCAGGTTGGGTCGGCCCGTGGTCTCGATGGTCTTCACGGAGCCGCCGCCGCCCGAACCCTCGATCAGCCGGATGATCGGAACGCGCAAGTCTCGGGCCATCTCCTCGGGGTAGGCGGCCTTTTCCTTGATGGTCGCGTCGGCGGACCCGCCGCGCTGCGTAAAGTCATCGCCGGATATGACGACCGGGCGCCCATCGACCTTAGCCCGGCCCATGACATTGTTTGACGCGTTCAGTTTGACTAGATCACCGTTGGCATCGTACTCGGCATCGCCCGCAACGGTGCCTATCTCGTGGAAGGTGCCGCGATCGGCCATGGAATGAATGCGCTCGCGCACGGTCAGGCGCCCGGCGTCATGTTGGCGCTGGACCCGTTCCTCGCCGCCCATTTCACGCACGTCGGCCTGACGGCGTCTCAGTTCATCAAGTTCCTGTTGCCAGTCTTCTGCCACAGCCGTCCTCCTCTGTCCCAGACGGCCATGATGCGGACAGGCCTCACGCAATCAATTCCCTTCCATTTCATCGCGCAATATCTCAAGCTCCAGCCAGCGATCCTCCGCCATCGACAATTCTGCCTCCGCCTGTGCCAAGCCATCGGCCGCTGTTTGGAACCGAGCAGGATCACGCGTGAACAAGTCGGTCTCGGCCAAGGTTGCCTGATGGCGGTCGATGGCCCCCTGCAGCATCTCCATCTCTCCCGGCAAGGTTTCCAGCATATACTGGTCCTTGTAGGAAAGCTTCGTTTTGGTTTTCGGCGCCTTTTTATCCTTGGACGCTGCGACCCTGGGTTTTGGCGCCGCCACCGTCTCGCGCTCCAGTGTGTCGCCACGCTGCGTCAGCATGTCCGTATAACCGCCTGCGTACTCGACCCACCGACCGCTCCCTTCCGACGCGATCACCGATGTCACCACGCGGTCGAGGAAATCCCGGTCGTGGCTGGCCAGGATGACCGTGCCATTGTAGTCGGCCAACAATTCCTGCAGCAGATCGAGGGTCTCGAGATCTAGGTCATTGGTCGGCTCATCCAGGACCAAGACGTTCGACGGCCGGGCAAAGGCCCGAGCCAGCATGAGCCTGCCGCGTTCGCCGCCGGACAGCGCGCTGATTTGGGTCCGCGCCTGCTCGGGGGCGAATAAGAAATCCTGCATATAACTCATGACGTGCTTTTGCTGGCCGCCGACGGTGACGCTGTCACCGCTCTTACCGGTCAGGGCATTGGCTAGACGCGTCGCCCCCTCCAGGCTCTCGCGCTTCTGGTCCAGGGTCACTAGGTCGATGTTGGAGCCAATGTCCACCGTGCCGGCATCGGGTTCGCCGTTGCCCGTCAGCATGTTCAGAAGCGTCGTTTTCCCCGTACCGTTAGGGCCAACAATACCGATCCGGTCGCCGCGTAGGATGCGAGTGGAAAAATCCTTCACAACCGCATTGCCGTCATAGGCTTTGGCAATGCCCTTGGCCTCAATCACTCGCTTCCCCGAGCGCCGGCTTTCTAATGCCGTCATTTCCACCGCGCCCGCCGCCCGCCGCAGGTTACGCCAATCCTTTCGCAACTGAATCAGCGCGCGAAGCCGGCCCATGTTGCGCTTGCGCCGGGCCGTGACCCCCCGGTTCAGCCAGCGTGTCTCACGGACGATCTTCCGGTCCATCTTGTGGCGCTGGACCTCTTCGTCCTCTATAATTCCGTCCCGCCATTCCTCGAAATGTGCAAAGCCCTTATCCAGGCGCCGGCACACGCCGCGGTCGATCCAGACCGTGGCTTTCGACAGGGTTTCCAGAAAGCGTCGGTCGTGCGAGATAAGCACCACCGCGGCACGACTGGTGCGCAGTTCCATCTCCAGCCATTCGATAGCCGGCAGGTCCAGGTGGTTGGTGGGCTCGTCCAACAAGAGGATGTCCGGCTCCGGCGCGAGGATGCGGACCAGGGCCGCGCGCCGGGTCTCGCCGCCCGACAGGTGCCCCGTGCCCTCATCACCCGTAAGGCCCAGTTTCGCCAAAATCCGCCGGCCAACCTGCTGATCATCGCCCGGGGCCAGGCCATCGGCGACGTAATCCCAGACCGTCGCGAATGCCGACAAATCGGGCTCCTGAGGCAGATAGCGCACGGTGGCACCCGGCTGCAAGAACCGCTCGCCAGCGTCAGGATCCATTTGCGCTGCCGCCATCTTCAGCAGGGTCGATTTACCCGACCCGTTTCGCCCCACCAGGCACAAGCGCTCGCCAGCGGACACGCTCATGTCCGCACCCTCCAACAGCGGCGTGCCACCGAAGGTCAGGTGAATGTCGGTCAACAGGAGCAGCGGCGGGGCCATGGACAGGATGTCGAAATTCGTTAGCGAAATGGGGATAATGGGACTGGTCGTTACGCACGGTGGCAAGGGTACGGTCTCGCAACCTGGAGCGAAAGCCCCTTGGCGCATATTGTTCAAAATCTGTAACGCGAAAGGGGTGCCTTTCGTCCACGATTTTGCAAAACTTGCACCCCCCTCAGCACAAAGGACACTGACGGACATGCCTCTCACCAACGACAACGCCGCGCGCCAGCTCCACGCGGCCTACGACGCGAACACCTTGTTCGCCAAAACCCTGGAAGGGACCATCGCCGCCGATGACGCCTATGCGGTGCAGTTCGAATTGCTGACGCTGCGCGAGGCGACCGGCGAAGCGCTGGCCGGCTGGAAGGTTGGGCTAACGTCCGTGGCCATGCAACGCCAGCAAGGCGTTCACGAACCATGCCTCGGTCACCTACTGGTGTCAGGGCAGCGGCCGGCCCCGACGACATTCGATTTCGATACCCTGCACGGGCCGGGGTTTGAGAACGAGCTTTGCCTACGCCTGGGAAAACCGCTGGAAGGCCCGGATGTGTCCTTAGCCGGCGCAGCGGACGCCATTGATAGCATCGCCCCAGCGCTCGAGATTATCGAACGGCGCAGCGCCCTTGGCGCCGACTTTCCATTGGCCATCGCCGGCAACGCCCAGCAGCACGCCTATGTCACCGGCGCCTTCGCGCCGTTCCAAGGAGATGTGGACTTGGCCGAGGTCGAGGCGGTGGTTTCCATCAACGGCGTGGAACAAGAGCTCGCGACCGGTGCCGAAGTCCTAGGCACGCCCTTGGAGTCTATTCGTTGGCTGGCTGGCAAGCTCGCCGGGTTCGGCCGGCGATTGGAGGCCGGCGCCCTGGTCATGTCGGGGTCCTTCACCCGCCAGTACGACATCGCCAAGGGGGATCGGGTGGAAACAGTGTTTCGGCCCTTTGGGGCCGCCACGGCCCAATTCGACTGATCCGCCGCGAGCGGGGCGGAACGATCTAGGCGCTGCCCTCAACGGGTCCGATGCGGTCACCATCCGAGACCATCTTGAAGATACCGGGCAAGACAACGTCTATATCCTTGGGCCAGTCCTCGAAGTGGCCGTACACCCAAGCCATATAAATGGTACGGTCGAGAGGTCCGGCTCCAGCGTTCAATATCTCGTTTAGAACGTCGGTCGTAGTTTCTTCTGTTCCTGTCATTTATCTATTCGTCGAGTTCAGCGGCGTCTCCGCGGCGCGGTGGCCCAGGTCCACCTTTCCGAGCGGCAACAGGGCCTAAATCTTCACGACGCGCCCTGACGGAGCTGGGTCAAGTTGGCATCCAGGTGTTCGTGGAAATGCACGGCGGATTTCTCATAGCGCCCAAAGGTGAAGTGCGTGTTGGCCGCCGTCGCCAGGCCGGCCTGAATGGAACAGGCCGCTTCGCGGTCCTCGACTATGCCCGTGTCTTTGACAAAGTCTGCGTCCTTGGCGGTCATCGCTTTATCCACAAGCTTGCCGTCGCGGGCCGGAGGCGTGAGGCGAAAGAAATCCCAGCGCACCCGGTCGGGAGCTTCAGGCTCGATTATGATTAGCTGGTGGTGACTGGACAGCATAGAAACCCGCGCGTTCGGAAACAGATGGTAAACGTAAGTGAGCATGCCATCCGGGCGCCGGTCCTCGGGTGCGGTGTCGCGCAACTTCTCGATCCGGCGGAACGGAAATACCAGGCGTGAATTGGGCCCGTAGGTCTCAACCACGTTCAGGTTGTCGAAGCCGTAGGGATAGAAGGTTTTTGAGTGCAGGGCCTTGATGTGATAGCCCTCCATTGCCGATTCTACCACCAGCTTCCAATTCGCAGGGTCGTGCATCTGGACGAAGTCAAATAATTCCTGATCGGGACTGAGGAGATCCGGCACGGCCGCCATTGCGCCTTCGGATAGGGGTGCTTTCTGAGTGACAAACACGAGACCGCCGCGCTCCTCTGCCTGCACAGGAATGAGGTCGTGGGCGTCCCGGTCAAGCTCAGGAAAGCCCTGATCGCCGGGGACGTGCTTCAGTCGGCCATCCAGGCCATAGGCCCAGGCATGATAGCGACAGATGAAGGCACCCACCTTACCCATGCCCTCGGCGACCATCATGCCCCGGTGCCGGCACGCATTGTAAAATGCGCGGACCTTACCGTCGCCGCCGCGTACCGCGACAATGGGCACCCCGGCGGCGGACCTGGCCACATACGACCCCGGTTCGGACAGGGCCGCCGACGGGCAGAATACCGTGGGCAGACGGCGGAACACCTCTAGCTCATCGGCAAAATTTTTGTCGGACAAGTAGCTCGCCACGGGCTCGCGCCAGACCCGATCGGCCAGATCCGTGGTCTTGTTGTCTATGTGGTCGAAGACGCGCTGAATGACGTCCGCGTCGCTCATCAATCCGTACACGGCCAGGGCCTCCGTTCTGGGAACTGAAGGACCAGCAAATCGAGTCCTTCTGCCCCGGCGGCAACGCGGAGCGCCGGCTCGTCCTCGGTGACGAAGAGGACTGAAAGACTCGTCAAATCCTCACCGCGATGAACCAAGTAGCCTGCCGAGACGATGATGTACTGCCCACCCGAGCCGGCCGGATCGGGGGCCACCGTTGTCTGTCCTGGCCCCATGCACAAACGCCAGGCGGCGAGGCGATCGGCCTCCTCGGCGATGATCGTGTCGGTCATTGGCGCCTTGCGGACGGCGCGGCTTTCCGACGGATCGCTTGGTAGCCCAGCAACCAGTTTGGAACGCTGGTTCCCCTTGACTAGCTTGTCGCGAGACGCCGGCATGTACTTGGCCCCGGGATCCCAACTGGCGCGGAGCGTGAAATAGGTGACGCCGGCTTCCCCGGACACGATGGGCCCGTAAGGTGTATGGGCGTTAGAGTATTGGATGGAGAGCGGCGTGATCGGCTTCTTTCCGAACGTGCCGTCGCCGCCGACGATCACCTGGAACTGGTTTGTCTCATGGAAGTGCGGGTTAGTGACGGCACCCGGCGGCTGCTGCACCAGGAATCCTTGGGGCAAGCCGTTGTCATTGACTTCGTTGCCTTCCAGATAGAAGCCACGCACTGGCGCGGCGCCCACGTATCCCGACAGGATGTAGTTCTGGTGATTGACCTCAACTACGTGGCTGGCGGCGCGAGCCTTTGTGGCGGACTTACCATACAACATAGTTAAACGTTAACAGGCCCGCGAAAACGGGCCAAACACCAGCATTTCAATTACCGGCCCCTCAATGGGTAACGTTCGCAGCGTCCGGCATCTGGAATGGACGGACGTGTTCAAAGGCGCCGGCAGCCCGCATGACTAATAGATCCGCGTAACGCGGTCCGACGATTTGCAGGCCGACAGGCATGCCCACTTCGGTGAACCCGCAGGGCACGACACAGGCCGGCTGACCCGTGAGGTTAAAGGGGTAGGTGAACGGCGACCAGTCCATCCAGTCTTCCTGTGTGTTCATATCGGCCAGATCCTGCCCAGCCGTAAAGGCGGTGATCGGCATGGCTGGCGTCACCAACAGATCATAGGTATCGTGGAACAAATTCATCTTACGTCCCAGCTCGACACGGGCGTCAACGGCGTCGGCGTGCTGGGCGAGGGTCAGGTGCCGGCCGCGCTCGGCGATCCGGAGCAGGCCTGGGTCCATCTCGGCGCGCCGGTCCTCGGGCACCTTATCCACTAGTCGCGCCGCTCCGAGATCCCAGTGCGCGTTGAACATCTCTTTGGGGTCTTCGAAGCCCGGGTCCACCTCCTCGATCATTGCGCCCAGCCCTTCAAGAACCTTGACCGCGTCCGCGACGATGGCGGCGACCTCAGGTTCTACCTCCGCGTAACCCAGGTTCGGGCTGTAGGCAACGTTCAGATGCCGAACACCCAGGTCCAGTTCCGTGCGGAAATCCAACGGATCATAGGGCAGCGCCGACCAGTCTCGGGAATCGGGTTGGGCCATGATATTCAACATCATCGCCGCATCTTCCACCGTCCGAGTAAGGGGGCCGACATGCGACAGGGTGCCCATGGCGCTGGGCGGAAACACAGGCACCCGGCCGAAGGTCGCCTTGCAGCCGAACACGCCGGTAAAAGCCGCCGGAATGCGCACCGAGCCGCCGCCATCCGTGCCGACGTTCAAGTGCGCCATGCCTAGGGCCGCCGACGCCGCCGCGCCGCCGGATGAACCGCCGGGGGTCTTGGACGTGTCCCAGGGGTTGCGGGTGATGCCCGTGAGCGGGCTGTCGCACAGACCTTTCCAACCGTGTTCCGGGGTCGTCGTCCGGCCAATGATGACCGCGCCATGTTCGCGAAATCGGCCGACGGCGGGACAATCGAAGCGGTCCGGCGCATTTTCCGAGGTCGTCTTTGAACCCCGCCGCACCGTATGCCCCTTGGTCAATACGATATCCTTGACGCTGACGGGGACGCCGTCGGCAAGGCCCTGGGGCTCGCCCTTCATCCAACGGTCCTCAGACGCCTTGGCAGCGGCCAGCGCCGCCTCTTCATCTACCAGACAATAGGCGTTGACGTCGCCGTCCACATCAGCGATTCGCGCCAACGCCTCCTTCACCACCTCGACCGGCGAAAGAGACTTCAGTTCATAGAGATCCACTAGTCGGTTCGCCGGCATGTAACAGGTGTTGGTTGTCTCGCCGCTCATCTTCGGTCCTCCCTGCCCAGGCGTGGCACGATCATAGCAGTCACGCCCCAGTGGAGAAGCGGATTTTATCCCAGCTGGCGGTAGGCTACTTGAATTCGACCTCAAGGAAGGTGAAATCGAAGTCGTTGGCGTTGATCACGTCATGTTCGACGCCGGCTTCTCTAAAATAAGAAACACCGGCGGTGAGATCGGTCTCGTTCTCCACGCCATCCGACCCCAATAGCTTCAGCTTGCCGGTCGTCAGGGGAACGATGACATAATCCATTTCGTGGCGATGCCAGCCCGTGGCGGCGCCAGGCGCAAACTCCCAAAGCGTCACGCGCGTCCGGTCGTTGTCATGTTGCAAGGTGGGTTTGGCGGTAGCGGGATCGGACATGGCGGGACCTTAATATCAATATTTGTCAAATGGATGGTTCTATATAGATTATCCATTCGACGGATGGCTCATGTTTCGTTGTGGTGCGAATGAACACCGATCAGACAGCCGAAGGATTCTAGCATGGAACAGCCCGACATCCTCAAGCACGATATCAAGGTCCTGGCCTTCGACCAGTATGGCACCGTGGTCGACATGCAAAAGGACCTAACCGAGAAGGTGGCGCCCTTTCTCAAGGGCAAAGGCTGGAAAGGCGAGGCGTATCGTTTCGTCACTTGGTGGCGGCG
>CAZNWX010000060.1:0-10117 GCA_964576415.1 uncultured Magnetovibrio sp.
ACGACCGGTCCGGCGATACCCTGGTGGGACGCCTGAAAACAGCGGGGCACGTCCTGGTTGACCGAGCGATCATCAAGGATGAGGTCGATCTCATCGCCGACAAGCTTCGCGAATGGATAGACAATCCGGAGATCGACGCGGTGATCACCACCGGTGGGACGGGCGTCACCGGCCGCGACGTCACGCCCGAGGCCTTGGCCAAAGTGCGGGAAAAGGACATCCCCGGCTTCGGCGAATTATTTCGCTGGATCAGCTACAAAAAGATCAAGACCTCCACGGTCCAATCCCGGGCCTGCGCCGGGGTCGCCAACGGCACCTATCTGTTTGCCCTGCCCGGGTCCACCGGGGCCTGCAAGGACGGCTGGGACGAGATTTTGAAGGATCAGTTGGACATACGCCATAAGCCCTGCAACTTCGTTGAGTTGATGCCGCGGCTGAACGAGCACAGGGCCTAATTGGATCGGCATGGCGGCGATCAGGACCCTGCTGTTCGACATGGACGGCGTGTTCTGCGACTAGATTTCAGACACCGTCTGACCTTGCTTGAGGAATGGACCGGTGTTTCGGCGGCTGAGATCGACCGACGCATCTTCAAGTCCGGTTTCGAAGACGCCGCCGACTGGGGCCATTACGGCAGCGAAGCCTATATCGAGGAAGTCGCCCGCTTGTTGGTTGTCCCGATGGAAGCGGAGACTTGGCTATTGGCCCGGGCCCAGGCTATGGCACCCTATCGGGAAACAGCGACCATCGCCCGACGCCTAAAAGACCGTTACCCGATGGCGCTGCTTTCCAAAAATGGATGGCTGTTACGCGAGAACATCAGCCGTATCCTTCCCGATCTGCCAGAAATCTTCGGAAGCATGTTGTTCTTTTCGGCAGAGACCAGCGCCAGTAAAGAAAAGGCTACCAGCTTCACGCCCCTGATCACCATACTCGGTCGGCAGGCGACGACGACCCTATTCATCGACGACAATCCTGTCTACACAGCTGCGGCCGCCGAAGCCGGACTGCAGACGTATCAGTTCACGGATCCTACCGCTTTCGCCGCGGATCTCACCCATCTCGGTCTAGACTGAGCAGCCTGCGAGCTTTTCACGATCACCGGCCAGGCTGTCGACCTTGGAATCCAGGAACGCCCGGACCCGCGCCCTGCGCGCAGGTCAGCGAGCGCATCATGGGCATGACTCTAACTCTTGGCTTTGATACAACTGGTCGAGCGGTTACCATGGCCCCATGAGCACTAAATCTCCAATCACATGGATCATGGTGATCCCCCTGATGATGCTGACGGGCTGCTTAACCACAGGCACGGCCTGGAAGCGCGACGGTGCCACCGCCGATCAGTTTGCTGCCGACAAGGCCGCATGCCGAAGTTACGCCTACCGGGAGGCCGAGGACGCCTACTCGGACCGGGCCGATCTCAGTGGCGCCGGCGGCGTCAACAATTATGTGCAGTACAACGCCCTCATGCAGCGGCACGACGCGCGCCGAGACGCCCGGATCCAATTTGAACGCTGTCTGATGCGCCGAGGTTACCGAAAGATGGGCCCCAACGCGGCGTCGAAAAAGATGTAAAAAAAACGGCAGCCCAAAGACCGCCGTAATTTTTTCAGGAGAGTGTGAATAAAGTTCTTCAGAGAAATTCAAGCGGTCCGGCGCAAGATCGCCTCGACTAGGATCGGTTTAGCGACCGGCGTTTCAACCGGGACTTCCAGTTCCGGGTAACCCATCGGACGGACGGCGACTACTTTTCGATGTCACCACGGTTCAGACCAATGTCGTCGAGAAGGCGCTCATCAATACCCCTCAACGCCTTGCGCAGACGTTGATGCTCAAAGTGGGCCGCAACGGCTTTGTAGACACAACCCAACCCTTCGCCGACAGCCAGGCTGCAGGACTGCTCGGAGGAGATGAGGCTACCATACAGGCGACGGAGCGATAGCGTCTGATGGAGGAAGAAGACAAGGCTTTGACGTTCTGTTTCTATGCTCAGTTTATGAACCATAAGGTATCTCTTTCATTTTTCTTGCTCTTAGGCGGTCTGAAGATGTCAACCAAGTCGACGTCGAGTTCTCAGTGCATAGAAAATCTGAGTGCTCGTTTACGCCCATTCGCCGCCAATGATCTGCGGAATTATTGCGGTGCAGTATTCGAATTTTTGCATGCCTTTCATTCTTCCATTACGGCCAGCTAATGAGATCTTGTCAGGTTGGCTTGGCACTTCTAGCGTGTCCGCATGAACTCATCCCAAGCCTACTTATCCAAACTCCTGGCCGACGTCAGCGCAGACCTAGATGCCGCCGCCGCGGCTGATTTAATCGCCGGCGTTGCTGCGGCCCCCGCGGGGCTGGACCCGCAGGCTTGGCATGCCTTGGTCGCCGCAGCGCCGAGTAAAGATCTCCGTCATGTCTTGGACGCGCAGCTGGCCGACGCCCGGGCGCTGGACCACGGGCTTGGCATCGCGCCAACCCCAACAGTGCGGATGGAAAACTTGCGAGCGGAATTGAAGCGCCAGGGGTTAGACGGGTTCATCATCCCCCGAAGCGATGAACACCAAGGAGAATACGTAGCCCAACATTCCGAACGGCTGGCCTGGGTCACTGGCCTGAGCGCGTCGGCCGGACTGGCCATCGCCATGATCAATGCCGCTGCCGTGTTTGTAGATGGACGCTACATCCTCCAGGCGGAAGCCCAGGTCAACGGCGAGATATTCGAACGGTATCACCTGATTGATGAGCCGGCGACAGATTGGATAGCCGACAACCTCTCGAAGGACGGCAAGCTGGGATACGACCCCTGGCTTTTGACGCCAGGGCAGGTAAGCCGTTATGCGGCAGCTTGCGAACAGGCCGGCGGCACCCTGGTCCCGGTGAGCAAAAATCCGGTCGACGCCGTATGGAACAATCAACCGCCGCCGCCCTTGGCGCCCGTGTGGTGCCTTGACGAGGCGTTCACCGGCGAAACGGTCGCGGCGAAACGCCGCAGGATCGCCGCCGGCCTGTCGGAGGCGGGCGAAGACGCCGCCCTTCTGTCCGCGCCCGACTCGATCGCATGGCTGCTTAACGTGCGGGGCGGCGATGTCCCCTATACGCCCTATGCCCTCTCCTTCGCGATCATTCACGCCGACGCCACCGTCGATTGGTATGTGGACTCGCGCAAGCTCATGCCCGATGCCCGGGCGCTGGCGAGCAACGAGATCAGGCTTCGCCAACCCGACGAGCTGGGCTCCACTCTCGACGACTTGGGCAAAGCCGGAAAGACCATACGTCTTGATCCAGCCGCGGCGCCAGCGTGGGCGGCGAACCGGCTGAAGGATGCAGCGGCCATCATCGGACGCGGCGAAGATCCCTGCCAATTGGCGAAGGCAAAAAAAAATTCCGTGCAAATGGACGGCATGCGGAACGCCCATCTCCGGGACGGCGCCGCGGTGACCCGGTTCCTGGCCTGGTTAGACGCGCAAACACTCGGGCCTGATTTAACCGAGATACGCGTCGCCGATCAATTGGAGTCCTTCCGGCGTGAAAACGACCATTTCCAGGGCCTCAGTTTCACCACTATATCGGGGTCTGGACCCAACGGCGCCATCGTTCACTACCGGGTCACCCCGGAAACGGACCGAATGCTTGGCGACGGCGAGTTGTTTTTGGTGGACTCGGGCGCCCAGTATCTGGACGGCACGACGGACATCACCCGTACTATCGCCATTGGCACGCCGACGTCTGAAATGCGGCGGCGCTGGACCCTAGTCCTGAAAGGCCACATTGCGTTGGCCGAGGCGCGGTTCCCCCCAGGCACCAACGGCTCTCAGCTTGATGTCCTGGCGCGCCACGCCCTATGGATGGAGGGACTGGACTACGACCACGGCACCGGCCATGGGGTCGGCAGCTTCCTCAGCGTCCACGAAGGCCCGCACCGAATCACCAAGGCCGCCAACCGGGTCGGGTTGGAGCCGGGCATGGTGGTCTCGAACGAGCCCGGTTTCTACAAGACTGACGCCTACGGAATTCGGATCGAAAATCTGGTCGCCGTCATCAAGCTTCCCCTCCCCGATGGCGCGGATCGCGACGTCTACGGCTTTGAAAGCCTAACTTTGGCGCCTCTCGACCGCAATCTCGTCGATTTATCTTTACTCTCCAAATGGGAAATCAACTGGGTGGATGGGTATCATGTCCGGGTGCGTCATGCGGTGGGTCCATTGGTGGATTCGGCTACGCGGTCCTGGCTCGTCGCCGCCACGGCGCCGCTGCGCTCGTAGAGATAGACGGGACTGCGATAGATATCGGGCGCAGCCCCGGTGGCTACGGGCTTCCATTCGGGAATTCCAAAGGTGTTCGATAAGACCAGCGCATCCGAGGCCAGTTCCTTTTCCATTTTCAGCCGCAGCTTCACTAACACATCCGGTGACAAATAACAGACGACAAGGACTGCGTCCGAGATGTCCACGTTCAGGAAACTGCCGAATTGCAGCGTTAAATTCTGCTTCGGTGCGAACATGTTGCGCGCCCGCGCTACAAGGAACGGTAGCGGTGACAGCTCGATGCCGACCACCGACTGACCCGGGAACCGGTCAGCCAAAGCCCGACTCAAACCGCCCCAACCTGATCCCAGTTCGTAGATCCGCCCACGACTCGAGCCGGGAAGGCGCGGCGGCAAAATAGCCAGCATGGCTCTGCGCACCCGCGGTGACGTGGGCGTGGGTGGACTACCGGTGGCAACGGTCCACACAGCCACCGCTGCAATGGTGCCAAAGGCCACGATCAGCGCGGCAATCTCGAGAAACATCAACTGTTCCATACTGGTGTCAAAGACGGGAATGTATATAAAACTTCGCTCGATAGTGACGTTGCAAGAGGATTTCGATGGCGCTATCGGGTAAGAAGAAGTTGGCGAGGAAACAACCCGGGCCGCCCCAGCCCTTATATGGGCCCAAGCGACGGCGACCACTTTCCAAAAATTGTTGATCTTGATCCCATGGCTGCCAGCCTGGACGGTAAGGCCGATGTGTACGTCATATGACACACGGACGGCCATACCAGTTGGGCCTTCAGCGGGCGCAGTCACAATCTAGCCAAGGCGTTCTTAGACTTGGGCGACAACGATGAAGTTCTCGAGTGCCGGGATCGCGGTAACCTGTTCTCCTTTTAGTTCTATATCCATGACGAGTTCCAGAACCACACAATCACCCACCTGGACAAGGCCTTGAAGCCAAAGGTGGTGAACACCTCGGCCAATGGCGAAGATGAAGTAGACCTGATCGCCATCTTCCCGCCAAGCACGGTGCCGAAAAGCTAGCGCTTCAAGCGGCGTCCGGTTGGGCCGCCGCAACCACCTCGACAACCCCCATCATGATCGACGTTATGTCGTAGTCCTTTGGCGTGTAGACGCGGCTTACGCCAGCTTGGCGGAGCGTCTCCGAGTCCACGGCCGGTATAATGCCGCCAACAATTACCGGAATATCCGACAGCCCCGCATCCTGCATGCGGCGCACCACCTCGCCGACCAAAGGCACGTGGGAGCCGGACAGGACCGAAAGGCCGACCACGTGGACACTTTCCTGGAGCGCCGCGGCAACAATCTCTTCCGGCGTCAGGCGGATGCCTTCGTAGACCACTTCCATGCCTGCATCACGGGCCCTGACGGCAATCTGTTCGGCGCCGTTCGAATGACCATCCAACCCCGGTTTACCCACCAAAATCTTGATGCGCCGGCCCAATGTTTCAGACGTCGCTTCCACGGCGGCGCGAAGATCATCCATACCGCCGGCCGCCGCCGACTGTGCGCTGCCGACGCCCGTTGGCGCACGGTATTCGCCGAATACCTCCCGGAGCGTCGCTGCCCATTCGCCAGTGGTGACGCCCGCATGCGCACAGGCAATGGACGGCTCCATAATATTGTCACCACCCTCGGCGGCCGCCGCCAAATCGGCGAGGACCTGATCAACAGTCGCATCATCCCGCTGGTCGCGCCAAACCTGCAGGGCCTCGATCTGACGGGTTTCGGCGGCTGGATCAACACTCAAGAAGGAGCCGTCCGTGGACGCCAGCGGTGATAGCTCACCTTCTTCGAATTTGTTGACGCCGACGACAATTTGTTCACCAGCCTCGATGGCCGCGACCCGCGTGGTGTTGCTCTCAACCAGTGCGCGCTTCATATAATCGACTGCGGCGACGGCCCCACCCATTCCGGCAATGGACGCCAGTTCGTCGCGGGTCGCCTGTTTCAGTTCCTCGACCTTTGCTTCCACGACGGGTGAACCGTCGAACAGGTCGCCAAACTCCAGTAGGTCAGTCTCATGGGCGACGATCTGCTGCAGGCGCAAGGACCATTGCTGGTCCCAGGGGCGCGGCAAGCCCAAAGCCTCATTCCAGGCTGGCAGTTGCACGGCCCGGGCCCGGGCGTTCTTCGACAATGTCACAGCCAACATCTCCAGGAGGATCCGGTAGACGTTGTTTTCCGGCTGCTGTTCCGTGAGACCGAGGGAATTCACCTGGACGCCGTAACGAAAGCGTCGGAATTTCTGCTCCGCGACGCTATAGCGTTCCGCCGTGATCTCATCCCACAACTCAGTAAACGCGCGCATCTTGCACATCTCGGTGACAAACCGGAGGCCGGCGTTGACGAAGAAGCTGATGCGCCCCACAACCTGGGGGAAGTCATCTTCCGGAACCTGACCGGAGGCCTGCACCCGATCCAGGATGGCGATGGCGTTAGCGAGTGCGAACGATAATTCCTGAACTGGCGTCGCGCCGGCTTCCTGAAGGTGATAGGGACAGACATTGATGGGGTTCCACTTGGGAATTTCGGTGTAGGTGTAGGAGATCACGTCCGTGGTCAGCCGCATGCTGGCCTCCGGCGGGAAAATATAGGTCCCGCGCGAGAGATATTCTTTCAGGATATCGTTCTGAATGGTGCCACTGAGCGCTTTCTTGTTCGCGCCTTGGCGTTCCGCCGCAGCCACGTACAAGGCCAACAACCAGGCCGCAGGCGCGTTGATGGTCATTGACGTGTTCATCTCGGCCAGCGGGATGCCGTCTAACAGCGTTTCCATATCGCCCAGGTGTCCGATGGGCACGCCGACCTTGCCGACCTCCCCGGCCGCCAGGGGATGATCTGAGTCGTAGCCCGTCTGCGTCGGCAGATCGAAGGCGATGGAGAGACCGGTTTGGCCGCGGGCGAGGTTCTTGCGATATAACACGTTCGATTCCGCCGGCGACGAATGGCCCGAATAGGTCCGAAACAACCAGGGCCGATCCTTGGCCGCGGATTTCGCTGCTACATCCGAAGATTTTGCGTTTGCGAATTTCTCAAACATTTTATCGGACCTTTTCTCTGACTAATTTTTAATAAGTTACTGATATTAAACGATTCAAAGTGAAATATTCTTACGTTAATATATAGAAAAACGTAATTTAACGAATTGTGCATTGCGAAGAAAGCCCTAACCGGCTAAGACAACTGCCCGTTTGTTACAAGCCCATTACGCGCGATCACGCCTCTACGAGAAAAATACTGACGAGGAGTTGACCATGAGCGAAGCCTTCCTAGCCGCGAACGATGCCGAAGCTAATGCTACCGCCGAAGTCGTCGATCTGCACGCCGGACAGGCGAAGAAGGACCTTTATGAGATTGGAGAGATTCCGCCACTTGGTCATGTACCAAAACAGATGTACGCGTGGGCGATCCGCAAGGACCGCCATGGCGAACCCGCCGACGCCATGCTGATGGAAGTCGTCGACATTCCCGAATTGGACAGCCACGACGTGCTGATCATGGTGATGGCCGCGGGCGTCAACTATAACGGCGTGTGGGCGTCGCTGGGCCTGCCCATCTCCCCCTTCGACTATCACAAGGCCGAATACCACATCGCCGGCTCGGACGCGTCGGGCATCGTCTACGCGGCGGGTTCCAAGGTGAAGCGCTTCAAGGTCGGCGACGAGGTCGTGGTCCACTGTAACCAGGACGACGGCGACGACGAGGAATGCAACGGCGGCGATCCCATGTATTCCATCTCCCAACGGATTTGGGGTTACGAGACGCCGGACGGCTCCTTCGCGCAGTTCTGCCGCGTTCAGGACCGCCAGTGTATGCCGCGTCCGAAACACCTGACCTGGGAAGAAAGCGCGTGCTACACGCTGACGCTGGCGACCACCTATCGGATGCTGTTCGGCCATCGCCCGCACATCCTGCGGCCGGGCCACAACGTCCTGGTCTGGGGTGCGTCGGGGGGATTGGGCTCCTTCGCTGTGCAGCTTTGCGCCGTTTCTGGGGCCAACGCCATCGGAGTGATCTCGGACGAACGTAAGCGCGACTTCGTCATGGGTTTAGGCGCCAAGGCAGTGATCAACCGCAACAACTTCAGCTGTTGGGGTCAACTGCCCGAGGTGAACGGCCCGGGCTTCGCCAAATATATGAAAGAAACTCGAAAGTTCGGCAAGGCCATCTGGGACATCACTGGCAAGGGCAATGACGTGGACTTCGTCTTTGAACACCCGGGCGAGGCAACGTTCCCCGTCAGCTGCAACGTCGTGAAGCGCGGCGGCATGGTCGTCTTCTGCGCCGGCACCACGGGCTACAACCTAACCATGGACGCGCGCTTCGTCTGGATGCGCCAGAAGCGGATCCAAGGCAGCCACTTCGCCAACCTTATGCAGGCGGCCGAAGCCAACCAGTTAGTCATCGAACGCCGCATCGATCCCTGCATGTCGGAGGTCTTCTCCTGGAACGACATCCCGACGGCGCACATGAAGATGATGGCCAACCAGCATAAGCCGGGTAACATGGCGGTGATGGTCCAAGCTCTGAAACCGGGGCGGCGCACCGTCGAGGAATGCATCGAAGGGTAATTGGGGGTCAACCAATGGACGGCAATTTAGTAGGGCCGGAGACGCCCGTCCTGGAGGGACTGCTGGATGCCTGCGCCAGCGCCCTCCCCGCAGCGGAATGCGTCCTTCGCGCAGCGCGTCAGGCGGTGGCAGGCAAGGTCACCGCTGACGGCAAGATAAACGCCCAACGCTTCGACGCGGAACAATTTGCGGCGCACGGCTACGCCTGGTTGGCGACCTATGTGGAGGGGGTTCGCCAGATGCTTGAATGGGCCCGGCGCCTGGACGCTGACGGCCAACTGGGCGAACTGGAGCAACTCATGGTCCAGGCCGCCTTCGGCGAATACCTGAACCAGATCGAAGGCGGGATCGCCATTTCTCAAGTGGAGATTGTCCGACCAGGAGACCTCGGTCTCACGGACGACAATCTGACGCCACTCCGCAAAGGCGCGACCGCCAGATTACGCGCCGAAGGCAACACCACCGCCGTCCGCGCACGCATCGCCGCATTGATCTTCAACGGGCACTTTGGACACCTAGGCCTGCAAGACGAAACCTTGGACATGATCCGTGACCAGTTCCGCCGCTTTGTCGAAGAACAAGTCATGCCTTACGCCCACGAATGGCACCTGGCCGACGACTTCATCCCCATGGAGGTAATCGACCAGATGTCGGAGCTGGGCGTCTTCGGGCTCACCGTGCCGGAGCACCGGGGCGGCCTGGGCATGGGCAAGACGGCCATGTGCTTGGTCACAGAAGAACTGTCGCGAGGCTACATCGGGGTTGGTTCGCTCGGCACACGCTCCGAAATCGCCGCCGAGCTCATTCGCTTGGGTGGCACGGAAGACCAGAAGGAGCACTACCTGTCAAAGATCGCGTCAGGGGAAATCCTGCCCACGGCCGTGTTCACGGAACCCAATACCGGTTCCGACCTCGGCAGCCTGCGCACGCGGGCCGAAAAGGACGGCAACGTCTACCGGGTTAAGGGCAACAAGACCTGGATTACCCATGCGGCACGCACCGACATCATGACCCTGCTGGCGCGGACCGATGCCAATGAGCCGGGCTACAAGGGCCTGTCAATGTTTCTTGCGGAGAAACCTCGGTCCGACGACCCGGACGATCCGTTCCCCGCTGAAGGCATGTCCGGCGGCGAGATCGAGGTGCTCGGTTACCGCGGCATGAAGGAATACGAGATCGGGTTTGACGGGTTCGAAATTCCGGAAAGTCAACTGCTGGGTGGCCAGGAAGGTCAGGGTTTTAAGCAGCTCATGGCTACCTTCGAGTCGGCTCGC
>CAZNWX010000061.1:0-10040 GCA_964576415.1 uncultured Magnetovibrio sp.
ACGGGGAACTGGGGTACTTCCAGCACAACTTTCTCACCTACGGTCGCGCTGGCGCGGATTGTCGCCGTTGTGGGCCTGGATATCCGATCCGGCAGATCGTGCAATCGGGGCGGTCCACATTCTATTGTTCGAACTGTCAGCGATAGTGTTATAAGCGGTCCATGCGTCGCCTTCTCTTCTCATTGATCCTGTCTATTGTCATCGTCGCGCCGGTCTCGGCAACGGCGCAGCAAGCGGCCCAATTCTTGAGTGTCATGGAAGAAATGCCCTTGATGCCAGAGCTTAAGGAGGTGACGGATGCTGCGGTGTCCTTTGACGGCCCGTCGGGCAGGATCATCGAAGCGTTTGTGGCCGGGAGCGTTCAGGTGGACGCTATTCGGGCCTTCTATGCGGCGACGCTGCCACAGTTGGGATGGGTCCGCCAGGCCAATGGCGAATATCGCCGGGACGTGGAAATCCTGCGTCTCGATGTGAGCCCGGCGCCGGTTGGTGCGACGGGCGCCGGCGCCCACTTCGTGCTGCGTCCGGCGAAAGGCCAATAGGGATGGAAATGCGGTCCACACGGGGCTTGACCTAACCCGCCCGCACTTATATACAGCGCCCTGCGAATTTTCGTAAACGATTGAGAAAAGGGGTGCGCGCCCATGGCTCACTCTCTGCAAGCCAAGAAAAGAATTCGTCAGACGGACCGTCGCTCGGCCGTCAATCGCGCGCGCCGCAGCGCCATCCGCACGGAGCTCCGTAAAGTGGAAGAGGCCATCGTCAGTGGCGATCAGTCGGCCGCGCAATCCGCGTTCCGCCAGATGCAGCCGCAACTGATGGCCGGCGTCAGCAAGGGCATCATGGAGAAGAATACGGTGTCCCGGACACTGTCGCGCCTGTCCAAACGGATCAAGACGATGGCTGCATAAGCGCGCCGCATGAGAGAATTTTCCAACGCCGCCTCCCTCTGGGGACGCGGCGTTTTTCGTGCCTGCCGGAATACACGATCAACGCCTGTGAGATTCGAAGTGTAAAAAATTGTCAAGAAGATTATTTTGCACGTTCCCCTTTCGGTCGGCTTGAAAGCGGCATCGTGGAAACGTAATATTCGTCCCTTAGGAATTAGCGAAATAGAGCCGTTTTAAATAACAGGGTTATAAAAGTTGTTTAGTTATTCTATTAACTGATTCGGCTTTTACTTAGGTGCATTGCGTAAATTCATGATAAATGCCCAATGTGCTCAAAATAAAGTAAAGTAAAAATTTTTAGCGGGCGGTGATTCGTTCGAGTGAGTCCTGGCGTCCACTTAATGATGGTTTAGAGAAGTCTTTGGGTCAGTGATTTGAAGATTTGAGAACAATGAAGTTTAACCAGAGGGGGGCGTTTAGGATAAGATTTGGATTTCAGAATCTCGGCATTGGCGATGGTTCGATTGGCGCGACAAGGCAAACTCAGCGTCGTGTGTTACAGTGAATGTATAATCGTTGCCGGGGCGCCGACCAATTCAAGGCGGTTACCCGGCAGGTCAAACGAAAAAAGATAAATAGAAGGATCAATCAGTTCACGGACGCCGCTTCGTTTGCCCGTTTCCTGCTATTGAATTTGACCGCCGCCACCATGAGACAGCCCGTACACCGAGCCTGGGCTTGAGCTATATAGGCCGTCCTTTCCCGAGAACGATGAAATCTAAACTTCCGACCGCTGTTTCTCTATGTGAAGACACCGTGCCAACGTCGCGACTCGAAGCGCGACCTGGCCGGGAGAAAAACAAGCGCTGTCCCCGAAGGCGGCGTAAAGGCATGGGGTGTGTAGGCGCTGATGAGTGCGAATGACGACCGTAAAACAAATACAGACGATAGACAGAGCAAGGTTCGGGTTGCGGTTGACCGAGGGGGCAGCAAAGAGGCGCAAGGTGAATGGGAAAACATTCTCAATCGCCTCCGCGCCGAGGTCGGTGAAACCGCGTTCCAAAGCTGGCTTCGCCCCATGCGGGTGCACCGCGTCGACGCGGGCGTTGTCCAGATTTCTGTGCCCACCCGGTTCATGCGGGATTGGGCGGCAGCACATTACCAGGATCGCCTGACGGAGCTTTGGCACGGCGAGAACGCGGCGATTACCAGTGTTGAAATCGTCGTGCATGCGGATGTGGCCGATGGCAGGGATGCCTCCGCCGCCAAGATGGAGCCCGAAGCGCCAAGTGTCGTCACGGGCGCGCGCGAACGGGACACACTATCCGCGCCCTTGGACGAGCGGTTCACCTTTGACCAATTCGTGGTCGGCAAGTCGAACGAGTTCGCCTACGCCGCGGCCCGCCGAATCGGCGAGGCCTCGACGGTGCCTTTTAATCCCTTGTTTCTCTATGGCGGTGTGGGTCTTGGTAAGACGCACCTCATGCACGCCATTGCCTGGCATGTGCGCGAGGCTACGCCCGAACGCTCAGTCCTCTATTTGTCGGCCGAGAAATTCATGTACAGGTTCATCCGCGCGCTTCGCGAGCAGAACACGGTCGACTTCAAGGAGCAGTTCCGCTCCGTCGACGTGTTGATGATCGACGACGTGCAGTTTATTGCCGGCAAGGATTCCACACAGGAGGAATTCTTTCATACCTTCAATGCTTTGGTCGACCAAGGAAGGCAGATCGTTATTTCCTCCGACAAGTCGCCGTCAGATCTGGAGGGCATGGAAGAACGCCTGGTGTCGCGGCTGAATTGCGGCCTGGTCGCTGACATTCATGCCACCACGTACGAGCTGCGTTTGGGAATTCTGCAGTCCAAGGCGCAGAAGTTGGGCGTCATGATGCCGACCAAGGTCCTGGAATTCCTGGCCCACAAGATCACGTCGAACGTCCGTGAGTTGGAAGGTGCCTTGAACCGCGTGGTTGCCCATGCACAGTTGGTGGGTCGGGAGATTTCCCTGGAGACTACCCAGGAGGTCTTGCACGACCTGCTGCGAGCCAACGATCGCCGGGTTACCATTGAGGAGATACAAAAACAGGTGTCCTCGCATTTCAACATCCGGATCTCGGACATGCATTCCGCCCGTCGAGCGCGCTCCGTGGCCCGCCCGCGGCAGGTCGCTATGTACCTAGCTAAGCAGTTGACAACACGGTCCCTACCAGAAATCGGGCGCAAGTTTGGTGGCCGTGACCACACTACAGTCATGCATGCCGTGCGCAAGGTTGATGAGTTACGCGAGCATGACACCAGCTTCAAGGAAGACGTGGAACTGCTGCGTCGCATGCTCGAGGGATAAGGTTTGCCGTGGCTTTGCTCGGAAGCCTCATTCATCCCCTCAAAACCGGCGAAAGCGCTTTGGAAATCAAGCCATTTTGCTATAATAGGCATCATACTGCGAAGGCCGGTTAGGGTCTTCTCCGGCGCCCTGACCGGGGCTCGACGTTTTCGTAAAATTTGTCGAAGTGTACGTCTTAAGGACTTGATATAAAACGATGAAACTGACCATTGAACGGGCCGCCCTGTTGAAGTCTCTGGGACATGTGCAGAGTGTCGTTGAGCGGCGCAATACCATTCCGATTCTCTCAAATGTGAAACTTGAAGCCGGTGATGGCGCGGTGCGCCTGAATGCCACCGATATGGACCTGGATATCGTCGAGGAGGCGGTCGCCGATGTGGCGACATCCGGCGCCACAACGGTGTCGGCGCATACGCTTTACGACATCGTCCGTAAGCTGCCTGACGGCGCGCAGGTGAATATCGACGGCGGCGGCGGCGGTCAAGTAATCCTAAGCGCCGGACGGTCCCGGTTCACCCTGGCCAGCCTGCCCATTGACGAATTTCCCGTGCTCTCCGGTGGTGAGTTGCCACATCAATTCACGGTTACGGCGGCGGAACTGCGCGGTCTGATCGATCGCACCCGGTTCGCCATTTCCACCGAGGAGACGCGGTATTACCTGAACGGGATTTATCTGCATGAGGCAGACCGCGATGGCACAGCCCTATTGCGGGCTGTCGCCACGGATGGTCATCGCCTGGCCAGCGTGGAAATTCCGTTGCCCGCAGGCGCCAAGGGCATGCCCGGCGTCATCGTGCCCCGCAAGGCCGTAGCGGAGCTGCGGAAATTGATTGATGAATCCGGGGATGAGGTAGCCGTTTCCCTATCGGAATCGAAGATCCGCTTCGCCTTCGACGACGCGGTGCTGACCTCCAAGCTTATCGATGGCACCTTCCCCGACTATCAGCGGGTCATCCCGGAAGGCAACGACAAGGTCATGGAAGTGGACTGTGCCGTGTTTGCCGAGGCCGTGGATCGGGTATCGGCTATTTCCAGCGAGAAATCCCGCGCCATCAAGTTGAGTTTGGACGGCGGCACCTTGGTGTTGTCCGCCTCCAGCCCCGAACACGGTAGTGCCACCGAGGAGTTGGAGGTCGCCTACGATGGTGATCTGTTGGAGATTGGCTTCAATTCCGCCTATCTGCTGGACGTAACGCGCCAGATCGAAGGCGAGACGGCGCGGTTCACTATGGCTGACTCGGCCTCGCCGACGGTGATGCAGGAAACGGACGACGCTAGCGCGCTCTATGTTCTCATGCCCATGCGGGTCTAAGGCGCGACCGGCGCAGCGGGGGGGACGCACATACTTTACGGAACGCAAGGATTGGCGAGGAGCGACGCGAATGGTCTTGAGGTTGGGTCGGGGCCGGCGGGCCGACCAGACGCTTGCCAGTTCGCGATCCGGCGCCTGACCCTAACGGATTTTCGGTGTTATGCCTGGCTGCGCATGGACGTCGCGGCCAACGCCGTGGTCCTGACCGGTCCAAACGGCGCCGGCAAAACCAACGTCCTGGAGGCTTTGTCCCTACTTATGCCGGGGCGCGGTCTGCGTCGAGCTAAGCTCTCGGAGATCAGCCGCGATGCGCCCGCCGCCGGGGACACGGAGCGACCGCGTTCTTGGGCGGTGGCCGCGCGCACCGCCGGCGTCGACGCACCGTTAGATATCGGAACCGGTTTTCAGGCCTCGGGCGACGGCGGCGCTGAGCGCCGCACCATCAAGATCGACGGCGAAACGGAACGTGCCCAAGCGGCATTGGCCGGCGTCATGAGCATGCATTGGCTGACACCGCAGATGGATCGCCTGTTCCAGGATGGCGCGTCGAGCCGCCGGCGGTTCCTGGACCGGTTGGTCTTCGGCTGGGACCCGGCGCACGCCGGTCGGGTGAATGCTTACGAACAGGCCATGCGCGAACGGCTGAAACTGCTGCGCGATCAGGCGAACCTGGATTTGACCTGGTTGACGGCGTTGGAAGACACCATGGCGGCGCGCGGCATCGCCGTGGCGGCGGCGCGCACTGACGTGATCGCCCGGCTGGCGCCGGTGGCGGCAAAGAGCTGGGGGCCCTTCCCGGGCGCGGCGCTGGCGCTTTCGGGCGACGTGGACGGTTGGCTTGCTTCGGGGCCGGCACTGGAGGCGGAAGACCATTTCCGTGCCGCCCTGGCGGCGGACCGCGAACGGGACAGCCGGCTCGGGCGTACCCACGCCGGACCGCAACGAACCGATCTTGTGGTGCATCACGCCCCCAAGGGCGAGGCTGCCGAGCGGTGTTCGACCGGCGAGCAGAAGGCATTGCTCATTGCCCTGGTGTTGGCCAACGCCCGAATTCGTGCCGTCGAAGAAGGGCGCGCGCCGGTGCTCCTTCTGGATGAGGTGGCAGCGCATTTGGACCAGGATCGCCGCGACGCTCTGTTCGGTGGTCTCCTGGGGCTGGGGGGGCAGGTGTGGTTCGCCGGCACGGACGTGGAGATCTTCGCCCGCCTTCGTGGCCGAGCCCAATTTTTTACAGTTGCCGACGGCGCCGTCTCGGACGGTGGCTGAGCGGTGGTGAGATATGAAGTCGAATTGTACCGAACGGAAAGACCATGAGTGAAGAAACGCCTATCGACGAGCACACCGAAGAGAACATTGGTGACGAAGATTACGATGCCGCATCCATCAAGGTTCTGCGTGGCCTGGAGGCCGTGCGCAAACGGCCAGGTATGTACATCGGCGATACGGATGATGGCTCCGGCCTTCATCACATGGTCTACGAGGTGGTGGATAACGCCATCGATGAGGCCTTGGCCGGCTATTGTGATTTAGTGCGTGTGACCCTCAACGGGGACGGGTCGGTAACCGTGTCGGACAACGGGCGCGGCATTCCCGTCGATATACACGAGGAGGAAGGCGTTTCCGCAGCCGAGGTAATCATGACCCACTTGCACGCTGGCGGGAAGTTTGACCAGAACTCCTACAAGGTTTCGGGCGGCCTGCACGGAGTGGGCGTCTCCGTGGTCAACGCGCTCTCTGATTGGTTGGAGCTGCGGATTTACCGCGACGGCAAGGAACACCTGGTTCGCTTCGAGGGCGGTGAGGCCGTTAAGCCCTTGGAAGTGATTGGCGACGCCCCCCTGGTGGATGGCGAGCCGCTCACCGGCACGGAATGCACCTTCTTCGCGTCCGCCAAAATTTTCACCATGACCGAATATGATTGTGGCACGCTGGAGCATCGCCTCCGTGAACTAGCGTTCTTGAATTCAGGCGTCGCCATGAAGTTGATTGACGCCCGTGACGTGGATCCGGTCGAGGTGGATCTTCACTATGAAGGTGGCCTGGAGGCCTTCGTGGACTATCTCGACCGCTCCAAGTCAGCGTTGCACGAACAGACCATCGCCGTCTTCAGCGAGAAAGAAGGCATCATCGTCGAGGTCGCTATGCAGTGGAACGACAGCTATCACGAAACCACGCTGTGCTTCACCAACAACATCCCGCAGCGCGACGGCGGCACTCACTTGGCTGGCTTCCGCGGCGCATTGACAAGAACCATCAACGCCTATGCGTCGTCGTCGGGGGTCGCCTCGAAGGCTAAGGTCAACATCACCGGGGATGATTCCCGCGAGGGCATGACGTGCGTGCTTTCCGTGAAAGTGCCCGATCCGAAGTTCTCGTCTCAGACCAAGGATAAACTGGTGTCGTCCGAAGTGCGTCCCGTGGTCGAAAGCCTAATCGGCGAAGGTCTGGACCAGTGGTTCGAGGAACACCCCGCCGACGCCAAGAAAGTAATCTCCAAGATCGTTGAGGCCGCTGCCGCTCGCGAGGCGGCCCGCAAGGCGCGCGAACTGACCCGACGCAAGGGTGCACTGGATATCAGCTCGCTTCCCGGCAAGCTGGCCGACTGCCAGGAACGGGACCCGGCCCTTTCTGAACTTTTTATCGTCGAGGGTGATTCCGCCGGCGGATCGGCCAAGCAAGGCCGCAACCGCTCCAACCAGGCGATCCTCCCCTTGCGCGGTAAGATCCTGAACGTGGAGCGTGCGCGCTTCGACAAGATGCTTTCGTCATCGGAAATCGGCACGCTAATCGCGGCGCTCGGTACCGGCATCGGGCGCGAGGATTTCAACGCGGAGAAATGCCGCTACCATAAAATCATCATCATGACGGACGCCGACGTAGACGGCAGCCACATCCGGACGCTTTTGCTGACCTTTTTCTTCCGTCAGATGCCGGAGATCGTGGAGCGCGGTTACCTCTACATCGCGCAGCCGCCACTCTATCGTTCGAAGCGTGGCAATTCGGAGGTCTATCTGAAGGACGACCCAGCGCTCGAAGATTACCTATTCAACGCCGCCATCGACGACGGCGCCGTGTTTGAGGACTATGACGGCACCCAGATGGCCGGAGCCGATCTCCGCGCCGCGTTAGATCAGGCGCGCGCAGCGAAAGCTGAAATTTCCCGTATCGCACGGTATGTTCCCGCCGATGTGGTCGAGCAGTCGGCGATCCTGAGCGCCCTAGATCCGGGCCTGTTGTTGGAGCCCGCTCAGGCGAGCCAGGTGGCCGACTTCATCGCTATGCGCCTGGACGCGCTTTCAGATGAAGGGGAGCGCGGTTGGCGGGGCTCTAGTTTGGATGACGGCGGTTTGGCTTTCTCGCGGACGTTACGGGGCGTCACGGAGCGCCATGAAATCGACCCGAAACTGATCCGCTCGCAGGATGCGCACCGCCTCAACGAACGTGCAGGCCAGCTACAAAAGCTCTATGCCAAGCACGGCAAGCTGACGGTGAAGGAGAAGGAAGTAACCATCACCGGCCCCATGGCGCTGGTCGACGGCATCATGGAATTTGGCCGAAAGGGTATCTCCATGCAGCGCTACAAGGGCCTCGGCGAAATGAACCCAGATCAGCTCTGGGAGACGACGCTGGATCCGGATGTGCGCTCGCTCCTGCAGGTCCGCGTCAGCCATACGGACGACGCCGAGGACGTCTTCTCCACCCTCATGGGCGACGTGGTGGAGCCTCGCCGCGACTTCATCCAAAAGAACGCCCTTAAGGTGGCGAATTTGGACGTGTAGAATGGCTTTCAGCCTGACGCGTTTTGGGTCGGGTGCGAGCCCCACCTTTCGTCATTGCAGCCCAGTTTGTCGATCAGGCTGTTGCCATGGCATACAGCGGCTAGTTCGGGTCATCCAGGAGTTAGCGGGCAAGGTCGACAATGCCGGTATCGCCGGTCGATATTATTTTCTCGCAGAACCAGAAATTTCAAAGGAACCCGAAGGCAATGTTGACCTGATGTTGGATTTTGGCGGCAAACGGAGTTTAGAGTCTCTATTCTATATCCTCATTTAACGAATTTAATACCGAAATACAACTTTAGTGATTAATCGATATTAATCGAATGCTAATCAGATCCTTCGTAGGGTGGTCGGATGGGCGATTCAAACGAAAAGCGAGGCGGATGGCTCTGGTCGCTTGTTAAGTTCGCGACGACGGCGGGCGTGTGGACGGTGATCGCCGGGACCGGTGTGGCCGCGTGGTACGCCACCGATCTGCCCGACATTGACGAGGCCCTGCAGGCGAACCGCCGGCCGATGGTGACGCTGCTCGCCGCTGACGGTTCCCTGCTGGAAACTCGCGGCGACCTCTATGGCGTGCCACTTCAGGTCGGTGATCTACCAAAGGCCCTAACCCAGGCGGTGCTGGCGACCGAGGACCGTCGGTTCTATGACCATTTCGGCCTGGATATCATCGGCATCGCTCGCGCGGCCTATCATAACGTGCGAGCCGGACGTATCGTGCAGGGCGGGTCTACTCTGACGCAACAGGTGGCGAAAAACTTGTTCCTGACGCCGGAGCGGTCCTACAAGCGGAAAATCCAAGAGGTGCTACTGTCGCTCTGGTTGGAGCACAAGTTCACCAAGGACCAGATCTTCACAATCTACCTCAACCGGGTTTACCTGGGCGCCGGCACCTACGGCGTGGACGCCGCAGCCCGGCGATATTTCGGCGTGCCGGCGACACGGATCATGGTCTATGAGGCGGCGATGATCGCCGGTCTCCTAAAGGCGCCTAGTCGTTACAATCCGCGCGCCAATCCGGCGTTGGCGAAAAAGCGCACAGCCCAAGTCCTGAGGAACATGGTCGCCGCAGGCTATCTTACCGAGCCTGAGGCCGCCCAGGCGGCAACCCGTCGCCACAACCGCCTTCCCAGGACTAGACAGCCCGGACGCTACTTCATCGATTGGGCGCTGGAGCAAGTGGCGGACTATTTGGTGCCCGGCGACCGCGACATTACTGTTTCCACGACCCTCAATCCTGCCCTGCAGACGGCGGCCGAACGCCGGTTGGCGTCGGTGTTAGACGGCCCGGGAAAGAAGGTTCAGGCCACGCAGGCGGCATTGGTCGCGTTGGCCGGTGACGGTGCCGTCCGGGCCCTCGTCGGCGGCCGGCGCTACGCTACGAGTCCCTTCAACCGGGCTACGCAGGCCCGTCGACAGCCGGGCTCCGCGTTCAAACCGATTGTCTTCCTGGCGGCCTTGGAAACTGGCATGCGACCGACCGATACGATCCAGGACGCGCCCATCACCATCGGCGATTGGACGCCACGAAACTTCAAGCGCAAGTTCCTGGGTGATGTCACCATTGCCGAAGCCCTGGCCCAATCACTCAATGCTGCGGCCGTCCGGGTCGGGCAGAAGGCCGGGTTCCTGCGCGTCGCCGAGACTGCTAGCCGATTGGGCATACCGGGCGAGATCGCCGCTAAGCCCAGCCTCGTCCTCGGTACCCACGA
>CAZNWX010000062.1:0-10019 GCA_964576415.1 uncultured Magnetovibrio sp.
CGGGAATACGGCGTTGGTTGAGATGTGCTACGTCAACGTTGTCGCAACCGACGCCGTGGCGGGAAACCACTTGGAGTTCCTTGCTCAGGGACAACAACTCGGCACTCATTTTTGCCGTTCGCACGGCAATTCCGTGAACGCCGGGGATGAGGTGCGCCAGGGTCGCTGGGTCGGCGTCGTCGGCGCAGATGACCTCTACGTCTTCGCGGGCGCTTAACAGATTGATGCCATCCTCGTGGATGGGTTCGGTCACCAAGACTCGTTTCATGGGTTTTCGGCTCCAGGATGGCGAATATTAGGTGAGTGTGAACCTAATGGGCCAGCGGTTGGCCATCAATCACCGCCGTTTCACGCGGCTTCGCGATCTCGCCGCGCCCCGGTTTGCGGGGACCACCGTTTACGAGATTGGCACCATTCGCGTGTTGCCGCGCCCCCCACGCCCACCTATGATGCGCGGCCTGTAAGGCGTTACTAAATATACGAAAGTTCAACCAACAACGGGTGTCTCATGCTTCTCCTGATGCGCAAGCGAATTGGCTCTGTCATCATCAAAGTTTTTGCCTTTTTTGTGATCCTGGGTTTTTGCGCCTGGGGGGTGCAGGACATGCTCGGCTACCAGATGGGGGGCGGCAGCGGCGGCGTTGCTGAGGTGGGAGGCGAGGCCCTGCCGGCTCGGGCGCTTTACCAGGATGTATATTCCGAAGTGAACCGCATGCGGCAGTTCCTGGGTAATTCGTTCAATATCGAACAGGCCCAGCAGTTGGGGGTCATCGACTCCGTTCTCCAACGTCAGATCAACGCCGCGGCGACACGCAAAGGCGCCATCGATTTGGGCGTTGCGATCAGCGACCGGCTGGTTCGGAATGCCATCGTGGACCAACCGATGTTTCGCGGGCTGGCTGGAAATTTTGACCGCGAACGCTTTCAGCAAATTCTCCAAAGCAACGGGCTGACCGAAGAGGCCTACGTCGCGCGCCTGCGCGAAGACCTGATGACGCAGCAGTTGATGAAGACGGTCAGTGCCGGCGTGGTCGCGCCGGGACGTTGGGTCGACCGGGTCCACCGGTATCAAGAGGAAACCCGGGATGTGGAGACCGTGTTCGTCCCGGATGCGGCGACTACTCATGTTTCCGAGCCTAGCGACACGGACCTGCGGAAGTATTTTGACGATAACAATCAGACATTTACCGCGCCGGAATACCGGGCGCTGACTTTCGTCCGCTTGGACGCGGCGGATTTGGCTAAAGAGACGGAGGTCGCCGAAGAGGATGTGCAGACTTCTTACGACGAGCGCCTCGATGAGTTCACGACGGAGGAGCGCCGAACGGTTCGGCAGATGCTGTTGAGCGACGAAGCAAAAGCCAAGAAGGTCATTTTCCAGATTCAAGGTGGAAAGAGTTTCCTCAATGTTGCTAGGGAGATCGCGAAACAAGATAAAGCAACGGTTGAGCTTGGTGACGTGACCCGGGAGGATCTTCTCCCGGATATCGCCGATCCTGTTTTCGCCTTGGCTAAGGATGGTGTTTCGGTCCCGATCAAGAGCTCCCTCGGCTGGCATGTCATGCAAGTGGTGGATGTCGTCCCGGGTGGCACCAAGAGCTTTGAGGAGGTCAGGGATCAAGTGAAGAACGACTTGGCTTTTCAGAAGGCCATCGATGCTATTTTTGACCTCTCCAACCGGTTTGAAGATGAACTGGGTGGCGGCGCGTCCATCTCCGAGGCGGCCGGTCGCCTCGGTTTGAAGGTGGAGAAACTCGCAGTTATCGACCAGGCAGGAAACGATGCGAGGGGAATGACCGTGACCAACCTACCGGTTGGAAATTTCCTGGCCACGGCATTCGACACCGAAGAGGGTGAGGACAGCGCCATGACGGAGGCTGGAGAGGATGGTTTCTACATTCTCCATGTGGATGGCATTACGCCGCCGACGCTCCGCACCTTTGATACGGTGAAAGCCGACGTCATTGCGGCCTGGAAGGCCGTAAAACGGCGCGAAGGTGCTCAAGCCTTAGCGGCCGTCATTGTCGGGGCCGTGGCGGACGGTCGGAAATTGGCCGATGGTGCCGCGGAATGGCGGGTCGAGGTGAAGCCCGTGGACGGCGTGCGTCGCCGTGGAAACCGAGGCGACGTCAATGACGAGCTTGCGGCGAAGGTCTTTAAGCTGAAGCCGGGTCACGCTGCCATGGAACGGATCGGTGAAGGATTTCGCGTTGCCGCGTTGAAGAAAGTCCACGCGGCGCCGTTGGGTCCGTCCGAATCGCGCAAGGAAGTGGCCGAACAATTGATACAGTCCTTGCGACAGGATTTGGACAGCCAATTGGTTGCAGCGCTTCGTGAAGGCGCGGGCGTCAACATCAACCGCCGGGCCGTGGACGCTCTGTTCGGCGAGCGTCAGAACCCGCAATAACTGTAGGCGTGGTAGTGATGGACGTGGCTTTGCCCAGTGTGACCCCGGAATTTGCCGGTTTTGCCGACGTTTACGAGGCGGGTGAGACCCAAGTGGTTTGGATGAAGTTGGTCGCCGATTTGGAAACGCCGGTGTCGGCGATGATGAAGATCGCCGATGGACAGCCGAACAGTTTCCTTCTTGAATCCGTTGAAGGCGGCGCGATCCGGGGGCGCTATTCGCTTATCGGCTTGCGTCCCGACCTGATCTGGCGCTATGCCGATGGCCGCACGGAAGTGAACAGGTCCGCTCTGACAACGACCAACGACTTCCTACCCTGCCCGGTGGGCGATGCTGATGGCCCTCTGGCCTCGCTGCGCGCCCTCATAGCCGAGAGCCGGATCGAATTGCCGGAACAGTTGCCGCCTATGTCGGCCGGTCTATTTGGCTACATGGCGTATGACGCGGTTCGTTTGGTCGAGCCGCGGGTCCCGGACAACAATCCCAATTCCCTTGATCTGCCGGACAGTTTGTTTCTGCGTCCGACGGTGATGGCTATTTTTGACGCGCTGGAGGATACGCTCGCCTTGATAACGCCGGTATGGCCTGATGACGAGTTGGAGGCCCTTGCGGCCTATGACGCGGCGCGGGCACGTATTGGCAGCGTCGTTAGCGATCTGGATCAGACTTTGCCCTACCGCCGTGAGCACCGGCAGTCTGGCCACAGCCCCATCACGCCGCAGTCGAACATGTCGAAAGAGGCCTTCTGCGATATTGTCAAATCTTGCGTCGACTATATCCACGCAGGCGATGCCTTCCAGATCGTGACGTCGCAGCGTTTCCGCATGCCGTTCGAGTTGCCAGATTTTTCCTTTTATCGGGCACTTCGGCGCCTCAACCCGTCGCCGTTCCTGTTTTTCATGAATTTCGGCAAGTTCTCAGTGGTTGGTTCCAGCCCGGAAATCCTGGTGCGAGTGCGCGACGGTAAGGTGACCCTCAGGCCGTTGGCGGGAACGCGTCCACGCGGGGCGACGCCAGAGGAAGACAGTGCCTTGGCCGAAGACCTGCTGAATGACCCCAAGGAACGCGCTGAGCACTTAATGCTGCTTGATCTTGGCCGCAACGACGTAGGTCGGGTTGCCAAGGTGGGTAGCGTCAAGGTAACGGAGCAGTTCATCGTTGAATACTATTCCCACGTGATGCACATCGCCTCCAACGTGGAAGGCGAATTGGCGGACGACTGCGATGCCATCGACGCCCTCCTAGCCGGCTTCCCCGCCGGTACGGTCTCCGGCGCGCCCAAAGTGCGGGCCATGGAGATCATTGAGCAACTGGAGCACGAGCGACGCGGCGTTTACGCGGGCTGTATCGGGTACTTTGGCGCCGACGGCGACATGGATACCTGCATCGCCCTGCGAACGGCCGTGATCAAGGACCAGACGCTCTACGTGCAGGCCGGGTGTGGCGTGGTTGCCGACAGCGACCCTGAATACGAATATCAGGAGACGGTTAACAAGGCCCAAGCCTTGGTCCGCGCCGCGGAAGAAGCTGAGGCCTTCGCCGGTAACAACTCCTAATTTAATTGCCGCCGCCCGCATCCGTCTGTTGCAGCAGGGTGGAGACGGGAACCAACTGGAATCCCTTTTCTTCCAATCCTTTAAGCCATGGCGTGATGGCTTGCAGGGTCTTTTCTCGGGGCTGTCCGATGGCGATGGCATGCCCTTGTTTGCGTGCTAGAGCTTCGATTTTCGCCAATTGCTATTGGCTGGAATGTTAATCGGCTTATTAGGTGTGGTCGATGAAAATGTTGCGGATGGCAAAATCTACACCCGCGGCGACAGCCGCCTTGCGGCCCATGGAGCGCCCTGACGTAACCGAATCGAGGAATGCCAAGCCGCGCCGGTTTAACTCCGCCATCAACACCTCCATACCCGGAAGATACGTGGTGAACCGGCTGCCCATATGGTTGTTGATCCCGACGTAGCCTTCGAACCTGTCCAGGCTCCACTCGAGGCTGCTGGCTAGTTCCTCCGGGCTCGCTTCCCGTAACAAGACCTTCGGGCCCGGATCGATGCTTCGGGAGCTGGGTTCCATAGGCACATGCATCCAGATCTCGTGTCCTGCTTCACGCGCCGCGCCGATTTGCTCGGCGGCGCGTTTGGCATAGGTCAAAAAAGACATGGACATGGGGCCGGGCAGCGCGATGGCCCGCCGGGTCCTTGATTTGTCGATGCCCAAGTCATCAAACACTATGGCGATCATAGGGCGGCCGTCAGGGGCCACGGGAATGGCGTATTTGTGCCAAGTTTTCGGGGCTTTGACGGCGGCCGGTGGAACAGCGGCCAGCTCGACAGGCTTGGCCGGCGGCGCCTTCGGGACACCCAAGCGTTCCACGGTAACGACAACCTCTTTGGGCAGGGCTTCCTCGTAAGCGCGCACGGGCCCCTCACCTTGCGGCAACGCGTTTTCCGGGAGCACAACATTTGGTATTGGCAAGGTGGGTGCCTTCGGCGCCAACTTGGCTTTGTTCTCAGTGGACAGTTGCGCCAGCGGTGGGGATTGGCCTTTGACGGGCGGCGCGTATCGGCTTTTGACCGCAGGGGGTGCCGTGGCCGGCTTAAACACGAAGCCCAATCCATAGCCGATCGCAAGCCCTACCAAGGCCAAAGCCACCAGAATCCCCTGACGCTTGGGGTTCGGTCTGATGGTCCGTCCCTGGGTCGGTTGGTCTGATGCCATTTCGGGTTCCAGCCGATTTCCATGGTTTCAGGGCGAAATGACCTTCTAAGCAACGGAACGGGCCCCACATAGGGGAAAGTTCTGCCCTGTCCGATGGTCATGCTCGAATTGATCGAGATTTACAGGGTTCGCGCAGATGTTACAAATTGTCAGGAGTTTTTGGGGTTGATCGGAGTGAATTTTTCGCGCTGATTAGGGACAAAGAGTGATGCGCCCGCTGCGGAACATCCGACGATCCCGATGTGACGCGTCATACCCTGATCTTAGATACCAATGTCCTGAAGGTTGTAGTCCCGGACATCGGCGCGCGCCGCCGGCGTCCATCGGAACGCGTCCTTGGCATCCGCCATGGGGCCGTATTCAAAGGGCGTTTCGTCTGGGAACCGCTGTTGGCGGGCATCAATGGCGTACATGAGCATGCGCGACCGTCTTAGGATGTAGGCGTCATCGTAGTGGGAAACGGGATTGTGAATACCGCCGCTGGTGATGCCATACACGGATTTCCGACGGTGGAAACCGAAATGGACGGACACCCGGATATTGTCGCTGGTGTTGGCGAAGGAGCCGTGTACGGCCTGGCGATTGACGATGGCGACATCGCCGGGCGAACAGATTAAGGGCACCGCGTCAACCAAGCGGTCGGAGCCGCTTTCCGAGGCCAAGTCGGAAATGTCCAACTTCCCCTTGGCATGGGAGCCCGGCACCACCCACAGGCCATTGGCCGCATCGCACCCGTAAAGCTGCATCATGAAGTTGAACCCGTGCGTGCCGGCATCCAGTTCAGGCTTGTCCCACCAAGTCCATCCGTCTTGGTGCCAAGCAACCGAACTGCCAAGGCGCGGTTGCTTGATCCACAAGCCCTCATTGAAGGGAGTGAAATCGGGCCCATTGACCGCCGCGGCGACGTTGAGCAGTTCTGGGTGACCATATAGTCGCAGGCACGCATCCGAATGCTGCAATGTACCCAGCAACAGTTGCATGACCCATTCCGGCGCTTCGTCAGGGGCGTTGGGCTCGGCCATTTTTACCGGATGGCGCCCGTGGTTTGCATCGGTGCCGCCAAGGGGGTCGGATAGCGGCCGTGTCATCCGCACCGATCGGCCCTTGCAGTCGCTTCCAAGGGCCGGACGGCCGTGTTTGTCGACGGAGGCGTCCTTGGCGATGGGCGCGCGCTCCAAGAGTTCGGCCACGTCCACCTCGATGTCGCGCCGCTCTTCGGCGCCGACGACGTTCTCGAAAACGTAAAAGCCCTCGCGCCAGTAGGCGTCCAAAATTTCGGTGGAGAGCGCACCATCCGGATCATAGGTGATTGGCCCCCTGTTGTGCATGGCGAGCGCCTGCGCGGTGCCATACTGCTTGTATCGGGCCATCTCCAATTCGTCGTCACCAAAGTCGACGAGTGCAGCTACGTCATCTAGCGGCAAGTTCACGTCCACCTTGGGCATATTCGACCTCCTCAACGTCGTAGTCGCTCAAAGTACATCACGATCTGGTGGTTCGGACAATTCGCCATGTTTCATTTGACCCGGTTTGACCGGAGGATAGCGACCACTTACCATCTTCGAAGTGACGCAACGCGCCCTCCCCCGCCTTTCGGATAGTCATGTTGTCATCCTTGTCATTGCGCTGGCGCGCCCTGCCCAGCAACGTACGCGGCTCGCTGTGGATCTTGCTGGGCTCGCTGATCGGCGCGGTAATGGGTGGGTTGATCAAATTCGTGGGCCAGCGGGTTCCGGTTTTCGAAATCCTGTTCATCCGCCAGCTGTGCGTGATCGCGATCCTTTCCCCAGTCTTGGTACGCAACTACAACTCTGTGTTCAACACGAGCAGCCTCCACCTGCATGTGATGCGCGGAATGTTTGGCGTCATCGCAATGGCGGCGGGGTTCACGGCTTTGGTATACATGCCGCTGGCCGAGGCCACGGCCATCAGCTTCGCCAAAACCTTATTTACGACCGTGCTGGCGATAATTTTTCTCAAGGAAACCGTGGGCATTCGCCGCTGGTCGGTGACCATAGTCGGTTTTATCGGCGTCCTGATCATCATTCGGCCTGGCACCGAGGCGATCAACGCTTACGCTTTGTTGGCTCTAATGTCATCCCTGTTTGTCGCCGGCATCATGATCGTTCTCAGAAAATTATCGCAAATCGATCCCGCGCTGACGATCATGGCCTATCAGTCATGCTTCGTAACCGCCATAATGGCGGGCCCGGCGTTGTATTTCTGGGTCACGCCTACTTGGCAGGAGATCGCCGTCATCATGTTAATCGGCGGTCTCATGTCGGTGATGCAGTGGGTTCACATTCAGGGAATGAAGGCGGCCGAAGCGGTGGCCGTCGCGCCAGTCGAATATGCCCGGCTCTTGTTCGCGACTATTATAGGAATTGTAGTGTTTTCTGAGGTGCCGACCGTGTGGACCCTGACGGGATCGGCGACCATCATTGGCTGCACCTTCTACACTATTCGACGGAATGCAATTCGAAATAAACAGAGCCATCCTGTGCCGTGATTGGCCCTTTCCTTGTCGCGCCAATAGGCCGGCGGTTTCCTATCTCATCGAGTGGCAAGCCCTATACCGCGTGCACGTTATTTGAATTCCATGACAGCTACATCGGTAAGCCCCTTAGCCGGGGGCCTGGCGTTCAGGGTTTCTAATCAAGTCGATACTTTTTAGTACTCGGTAGATTTCAATCGAACGCCCGCTTCACGGGCCAATTAACAAATTTCACAGCTTCCCCCGTTAGACAGCGCTCGATTGCCATCGCTTGAGTGTCAATGCGTTGGTTACGACCGAGACACTGCTAATCGCCATGGCCGCACCGGCGATGACTGGCGTCAGCACTCCGAGCATTGCAAGGGGCAAGGCCGCCACGTTGTAGGCGAACGCCAAGAACAGGTTTTGACGGATCTTCCGAACGGTTAACTTGGAGATGTCGATAGCATCCGGCACGAGGCGAAGGTCCGGACGCATCAACACGATGTCGGCGCTGGCCATGGCCACATCGGTGCCTGACCCCATGGAAATACCGACGTCTGCCGTCGCCAGGGCCGGTGCATCGTTGATCCCATCGCCGACCATGGCGACAGTGCGCCCGTCCTGTTGCAGGTCGATCACACGATCGACCTTGCCTTCGGGAGGAACCTCGGCGGCAATGTCGTATATTCCAATGCGCGTAGCCACGGCATCAGCGGTGCGATGATTGTCACCGGTCAGCATGAGGGTCGCAACAGCGTTATCATGCAGTTGGGCGATGGCGTCGGATGATGTTGGGCGCGGTGGATCGGCGACGGCAATCCAACCCAAAAACGTTTTGGAACTGGTGTCGCCTGCCCATACGACCGTTGCGCCGCGTGCTTCGTGCACCTGCGTATCTTGTTCGGTTGCAGAGATATCAATTCCCGTCTCCGCCATTAGTGCGCGATTTCCGATGATCAGACCGCGTCCGTTGATCGACGCGCGGAACCCGCGCCCGACCAAGGCTTGAGCCGTCTCCAGCGGAATCAGTTCGAGACCTTGGCTTTTGGCCTCGGTGATGATGGCGGTGGCAATTGGATGTTCGCTGCCGGCTTGCGCGGATGCAATCAGGCGCAGGAAATCATCGGGGTTTTCCTCAAACCCTCCCAGCCCTTCGACGCCTGGTCGACCTTCCGTGATCGTTCCGGTCTTATCGAAGATGACGGTCTGGATCTGCGCGGTGCTTTCTAAGGCTTCGACATTTTTAATGAGAATACCGTTTCTCGCGGCAGCGCCGGTTCCGACCATGACGGCGGTCGGGGTGGCTAGACCGAGCGCACACGGACACGCGATGACCAATACACTCACGGCGTTGATCAGGGCGTCTTGCCAATCCGCACCATAGATAATCCATCCGATGATCGTGAGCACGGCTAGGCCTACCACAACCGGCACAAAAACGGCGGCGATCCGGTCGACCAATTGTTGAACGGGCGCTTTTGACGCCAGCGCTGCATGAACCATGGCTAACATGCGCGCGAGGACCGTATCCGCGCCGACCGCAGTGACACGGATATGAAGATAACCGGCGCCGTTCAGGGATCCCCCGGTAACTGGCGCGTCGATACTTTTTGGCACTGGCAGGTTTTCGCCGCTGATCATCGATTCATCGACGGCGCTCTCACCCTGTACGACGACACCATCCATCGGGATAACCTCGCCCGGACGCACGGCGATGCGATCCCCCGGCGCCAGCGCGTCCGCCGGTACAGTCGACTCGACGCCAGAGGCCAAAAGGTGTGCGGTTTCTGGCTTAAGGCGCATGAGTGCACGGATGGAATCCGTCGTGGCGCGCTTGGCCCTCGCCTCGAGCACCTTCCCCAGCAGGATAAAGGTCGTCACCAGCGCCGCGGCCTCGAAATAGATTGGCGGGTTCTCGGAAGGCCACATTATGACGTTGAAGGCGCTGAGCCCATAGGCGGCGCTTGTGCCAAGTAGGACAAGCAGGTCCATGTTGCCGCTGCCCGCAAGGAGCGCGCCGATGGCGGGCCGCAGAAACTGAAGGCCGGCAATGATCAAGACCGGGGTGGCCAGTGCCCACTGGGCGACGGGCGTGACTAGCATCTGCCCAGAGGCGAACATGAAGCCCATCTCAACGACGAAAGGTAAACTGAGCGCAGCCGTGATGAGGAAACGCCCACTTAGGCGTTGTTGGTCGGAATGGGCATGACCATCCGGCTCTGACAGGCGGTCGTTGATCTTCTTTGCGGTGAAGCCGGCTTTCTCGACAGCCCGCACCAGGACGATCTCCGGAAGATCCTGGTCCTGTACGGTCACGGATGCATGGTCCGTTGCTAGATTGACATACGCTCCGATGACACCGTCGACAGCTGTAAGCGCCTTCTCGACCCGTCCCACGCACCCGGCGCAGGTCATGCC
>CAZNWX010000063.1:0-9925 GCA_964576415.1 uncultured Magnetovibrio sp.
GCATGAAGATCGCAGCCTTCTGCATACCCGTTAGATTGCGATAGTCGTCGTTCGCGCTGGACATGGCGACGTCTTCTTATCCTCAGCTTTCCTGGTACATCCAGTCGCGGACGATGTTTAGTGCTCCGTCCGGGTTCCTGTCGACAATTTCGCCGATCTTCTCGATCGACGACGCCTTGACGCGGCCTTCGACCCGGTCGATGTCGATCAGTTCCTCGAACTGCTCTTCTTCCGGGATCTCACCGGCGGGGCCGGCCAGGGCCGGGGTGTCGCCCGTGTGGTCCGCAAGGAGCTGTTCGCCCATGGCCTTTGCGTCGGCAGCGTTTTCCATGACCCTCGACAAGAGCGGGCGGACGACCAGCATGATGACTAGGAGCGCGATGATGATGAGGCCGATCATTTCGGCGAACTTGAAGAGGTCCTTCTTGGTCAGGCCCATGATCAACAGATCCAGCGGCTCTTCCGGAGACATGGAGCTGGAAAACTTCATGTTCACGATCTCGACCACGTCGCCGCGTTTCTTGCTGAAGCCGATGGTGCCGCGCACCAGTGTCTGCAAGAGCTCAAGTTCTTCGTTGGGGCGCGCTTTCGGCACAATTTCGCCGTCTTCATTTGCTTCACGCTTATAGTCGACCAGTACCGCCACGGAGAGACGCTTTACCACGCCCATTTCGCGGACGTGGTTGGTGACTGTCTTGGAGATTTCGAAGTTGGTGGTTTCCTCGGTACGCGTTTCGTTGGAGGTGCTGGATGCCGTGTCGCCGTCTTGCAAGTTGGCGTCGGGCAGGTTGGTGCCCACGCTTACCGGTGGTGTGCCCTCGGAATCGCGGCTGTTCGCCGCCGTTTCGATGGTCTGCGTCGACCGCGGCACCTGGCCATCTGGATCATAGGTCTCTTCCTTTGTGCTGATGCGGTCAAAATCCATGTCCGCGGTTACTTCGGCGCGAACCTGGCCAAAGCCAACAGTTTTCTCCAGGAGTTCCTCGATGGTCCGAGCCATGCGGTTCTCGTAGGCCCGGCGCCGGTCGTCGGCCTTTGTGGCCAGCGATCCGCTCGGGTCGGATCCGTCAGTCCCGGCGGCCAACAGTTTTCCTTTGTTGTCGACTACGGAGATGCGGTTCGGCTGCAGACCGGGCACGGCGGTGGCGATCAGATGCTGAACGGCGCGGACCTGCTCGGACGATAGGCGCTGGGCGCCTTTCATGGTCAGGACCACCGATGCGCTGGGTTCCTGTTTTTCACGGCTGAACAGTTCACGTTTCTTGAGCACCAAGTGGACCCGGGCGCCGCGGACCCTGGCGATGGTCTGAATGGTGCGCGACAGCTCGCCTTCCAGAGCGCGGGCAAGGTTGACGTTCTGCATGAAATTGGTAGAGCTGAGTGTATCTTGCTCGTCGAAAATTTCATAACCGATGGTGCCGCCGCCCGGTAGGCCCTGGTCGGCCAGCTTGATCAGGACCTGGTCGAACTTTTCAGCTTCGACAAAGATCTGGGAGCCGTTCTGCTTCAGCTCATAAACCACGCCCATGGACTGAATTTGCGCTACGATTTTCTGGGAATCCCCGGCATCCAAGCCGGAATAAAGCATCTTCGTGCTTGGTGTCGTCAGTTTTGAGACGACGAAAATGAAAAACCCGATCAAGCCCAGGAACAGTATGCCGACAATCGCAAGGCGCGTGGGGCCAAGATTTCGAAAAGCTTGTCCGATGGTGTCCACGTCAATTCCCCATTCATTATTCTCAAAGCGCCGGACCGTGAACCGGCATACTCCCCCCACAACTTGCGCGGCGGGATTTCACCAAACCTGCGGACATGCTAGGGCGTTGAGTCTGAACAAGACGTTAACAGTGGGCAAAAATTGCCTAGCCTTGGTCGGCTGAACATCCATCGGAGCGGCGCGAAGCAGTAGGTTGAAACGGCGTCGCACTCGGGATCACGGCGCGAAGGGAGGGGGGTGCGGCGCTATCGGCGCGGCGTTGGGGGGCGTCTGAATTTCTTCACGCTTGTGGCGCGAAGTCCGGAAAGGCCATGATTTTTAAACAGTTGGCTCCAAGATTCGAATTCATCTTTGGACAGATTGTAGCGTTGACAGGCTTCTTTCAGGCTGATCAGGCCGCCGCGCACGCCGGCTACTACCTCGGCTTTACGGCGAACAACCCACCGTTTGGTGCCGGGCGCGGGCAGGTCGCGCCGGGTCATGAGCTTGCCGGTTGGCCCGATTACGCTGATCTCATGGACCGCGCCCTGGCCCTTATCCCGATCCGGTTCCTGGTGTTGCATCTGTCTTCGTTCGATCTCTAGGTGGTTCAGATGTTCGCGTCGATGGGACCGGGAAAGCCTAGCGAAGGCCTCTTAAAGAAACGCTAAAAAAGAGGGTTAAGAGCCGGTAACCATGGCCGCGACCCTGTTCGTTTACCCACCATGGGTGCGGTGCTACGGTCTCGCCATCATGACGCCAAACGCCCGTGTTCCATGACGACCGATCCGAACCAGGCCATTCCGCCGGAAATCAGCGCTGATCTGCGCACCGCGTTGGCCCTCCATCGTGACGGGAAGTTGGATGATGCGGTGGGTATCTACCAGTCGGCTTTGCGCCGCGCGCCCGGAAATGCGGTGGTCTTGCTTAGTCTTGGTGCGGCCCTGTTGGGATTAGGGCGGACCCGGGATGCGGTGACACCCTTGGAAGCGGCATTGGCGGCTAGACCGGACCATCCCGATACCTGCTTCACCCTTGCCGAGGCCTACCGTGGGGAAGGCCGCATTGAAGAGGCTTACGTAGCCGCCAAGACGGGCTTGGAGGGAAATCCCGATTACCTCCAGGGCCGCATGGCCATGGCCGATGCGCTCTTGGATATGGGGCGTCATGAGGACGCGCGGGCTGCCTTTGAGGGCATTCTGGACAGCAACCCGAACGACATGACTGCGCTCGGTAAGCTGGGCGCCTTCCATTATCACGCGGGGGAGTTTGATGTCGCGGAGAGTAAGCTCTCAATGGCCGTGGCAGAATTGCCCGACGATGTGGAAACGCACTGGCATCTGGCTGCGCTCTATTTGAGCCAGCGGCGTTGGTCGGAGGGGTGGGGCCTCTATCGCTGGCGTTGGCCAATGTCGAAGACCGTCGCCCAGGACACCATGATCAGCCTCCCCAAATGGACCGGCGGAGACCTCTCGGGTCAGCGACTTATGATCTGGGGAGAGCAGGGATTGGGCGATGAATTGATGTTTGCGACCTGTGTACCTGATCTCTTAGAAACGGCCAACCCCGATCTCTGTGTCCTGACCTGCGATCAACGTCTGGCTGCCATCTTCGGCCGGAGTTTTCCGAACGTCCACATCCTGCCATTAGACCGCCAGGCGGGCGCGGGTGGCGCCTTTCAGATGCCGGCGTGCGACGTACAGATTGCCGCTGGTGATCTGCCAGCAATATTGCGTCTGAACGATGAAGATTTTCCCTCCGTGCGCCGCCGACTGGTCCCGGACCCTATCCATGGCGCGCGGTGGCGTGAACGATTGGATGATCTGGGCTCGGGTCTCAAGGTTGGAATTGCCTGGCGCGGCGGCACGTTGGAGCGCTTTCGGCGAACCAAATCCAGCAAACTTTCGGATTGGGCGGAGATACTGGCAACGCCCGGCGTACGGTTCGTGAACCTGCAATACGGAGATTGCGCGGAAGAACTTGCGGCATCGGCGGATAATGGGTCGGTTCATCATTTCGATGATCTGGACCCGATTGCCGACCCGGAAGGTCAGATGACGCTCATTTCAGAGCTCGACCTGGTCATCCAGACCTCCAATGCATCGGCCCACATGGCCGGCATGCTTGGCGTGCCGGTCTGGAATTTGGTGCCGTACGTGGCCGATTGGCGTTGGGGTTTGGTAACGGAAGCCTGCCTTTGGTACCCCACCATGCGGCTTTTCCGCCAACCAGGCTTGGGGGATTGGACTTCTGTCTTCGAGCATGTGGCTGAGGAACTTCGCGAGACAGCGGCCAAAAAGAACTGAGGCCCGATACCGGTTGGAAATCCGGCGCCGGGCCCCAGCATTGGGACGGTGGGTTGTGGAACTTGTTTAACGCTTCGTTCTCAGCAGTTCCTCGAGCATCTCATCAGCCGTCGAGATGATCTTTGCCGATGCCGAGAAGGCGCGTTGGACGACGATCATTTTGGTGAATTCTTCACCGATATCGACCGTCGATTGTTCAAGGGCCGCCTGGACGACTTGTCCGGCCGCGCCGTTGTCCGCCTCGCGGAGTGTCGGGTCGCCCGATGCCTCGGTCGCGTTCCAGACGTTACCGCTTCGGCTTTCAAGCGCGTTCACGTTAGTGAAGGTGGCGACGGGGATTTTGAAAACCGGCCGTGTTTCGCCGTTGTCGAAGAGGGCTGTCACCAGGCCGTCAGTAGAAATGGTCACGCCGGCGAAGGTTCCGAACTGGGAGCCGTCTGTGGTGATGAACACCGGTGTGTATTCTGCGCCGAACTGGGTCATTCCGTTAGCTTCGCCGATGTCCCCGAAGTCGAGCGCGATCTGTTTCGCCCGGTTTGGGTCGTCGTCCATGTCGAAGGAGCCGTTCTCGAAGCCCAGGATTTCCACCTCGGCCACATTTATCGAGCTGGGAATGCCGTCGGAATTGAAGACAATGGCGCTCGACTTGTCGATAGTGAAAGCCGTAGTCTCCAAGGCTGCGTATTGGGTGCCGGCGTCCGGTTCGGATATCCTGGCCCGGTGTGCCGCTGAATTGACCTGCACTGTGTATGCGGTCGGCAAGGTTGAGAACATGATCGTGTTGACGCTGCTGTAGGCGGCAGTGGACGCATCTCGGTTTGCCGTGCGCGTTCGGACATCTGTTGAGCCTGACGCGAAGTTGGGGTCAGTGCTTTCAATCGCTTTTTCCAGATCGGTCAAGATATTGTGTAAAATAACACCTGTTGCTGTATCGTCACCATTACCGGCTTCTGCTGTTGGGTTAGTCGCCACAGTAATGTAATTTCCCGTTGCCGAAACGGTCGCGACCGTAAAAGTTGAGTTGTTGCTAGCTGTGTTTGCGAAGGTGATTAGATCGCCCGGCTGAAAGCTTGAAAATGGCGTTCCGTTTGAAGAAATCGTCCCAGTGTTTACGAACGTTAAAGTACCAAGATCGCTGGCGGCGTAAGAGGTCGTTCGCGCGACGACATTATCACCATCATCTGCAGTTTCACCGTTAGTGAAGGTATATGTGTTTCCATTGACAGTAATTGTATCTGAATTCGCTGGCGCTGTAGCGTAAGTAAATTGCTCGTAATCACGATAATTCGACCCAGTTTTGCGGATTGTGAAAGACGTCTCCTGTCGGGTCGCGAAGGTGCCGGATGAGGTTAAGAGGCCGGTGGGGTCCACAACTATGCCGGTCTGGCCGTTTTGGCCTGTGCCATCTTCCTCGAACAAAATTGCTGCAGAGTTGCCCGGATTGAGGAGGATCCGGTTGTTGATGGTGTCAAAATCTGAATCGGAAGCGATGACCTTGTTCAACAGCGCTGTCACGTCCTGGGCAGTTGAAGTGGTGGCAGACGTGTCGACCTTTTTCAAACTGGCCGTTTCCGTCACCGAGGAGTTTGAGTCAAATTCATAAGTGATCCCCTCGATCACCACGCTGGCACCATCTGCGGGCCGAGCGATGAACTCTAATTGACCAATGGATTTGAAGGCGTTACCGGAACTATCTTCCAGTGTCAGCACTTCTGTGCCCTGCGGTGGGTTGCCGGTCACGTCCCAATTGTTGTCCCGGGCCGTCTTCGTGTAGCTGAAGCTCATGGAGTTGGCGTTTCCGAGCGAGTCGAAGAACTGCACGTCCGTCTTGTGCGTCTTCCCTTGCGTATCCGTCGTCGGCAGGTTGGCGCCAATGGCAATGGAGGTGGTGGCCGCAGCCGTGCCACCGACCCTGTTCAGGTTGACGGTGCCGAGGTAGTCGGTGGAGATAACGTTCTGGTTTGGAATGGTCAGGGACTTGTTGTTCGGCGTCACGTTACCCGCCGCGTCCGTCGGCCAAGCCTGGAGATAGAAGCCCGAAGTGTTGCGGAGATAGCCTTCGTTGTCCTGGAAGAAAGAACCAGCGCGGGTGAACACAAACTCGTTCGAGATCGTCGGCACCGCGGCCTCGTTGCCGACGAAGTACCCGGCGCCTGACATGGAGATATCCGTTTGCGAGGTCGACGCCTGCAGAAGGCCTTGCACGCCTGTATCCTGGCGCGGTCGGGACTGCACGCCACCTGCCGAGTAGAAAGTGCTTGATGTCTGTTTGGTGACCAACGTCTGGAAATTGACGTAGGTATTCTTGTAACCGATCGTCGAGACGTTGGTGATGTTGTCGGAGATGGCCCCCATGGCGCTCGATTGGGAGGATAGACCCGAGACGCCAGAACTCAGTGAACCAAACAGTGTCATCTTCTTTCTCCTTACTAACCCCGGCGCGACTGCCGGAACCGTCCTTCCTTAAGTGTCATATCCCGCCCAGCGGACCTCGGTCCGCGGGCTATCATTCTTTCTTATTGTCGTTCGACGCGTCCGTGTTCGGTTTGTGTACCGAGAGGATCTTGTCTTGATCGATGATCAGGCTGGCGCCGATGAAAAGTTTGACCGCGCCGTCGTCGACGCCGGCGCCGTTCACCGTTCCGGTCATTAGGTGTTCAACCTGGACCAAGTTGCCATGCGCATCCTTTCCGCTGACTAAGACCGTGTATTCGCCGTCTGGCAATTGCTGGCCGTTCTTGCCAATCCCGTCCCAGTTGATGGTGTGCTTGCCCTGGTTGGTGTCAGCGTCGGCGAAGAACACGTTGATGCCGTTGGAGTTGGCGATGTTCACGGTGGCTTCTCTGACGCCCGCGGGCATCACGTAGGAGAATTCGCCAACGCCGTTCTCAAGCGGCAGCTTCTGGCCGAAGAATTCGACCCGGTTGCCGATAAAGTCGACCATCTCGGAGATCTGGCTGGTCTCCTGCAAGTTTAACATCTTCTCCAGGTTAGAGTTCTGGTAGATTTGCTGTTCGACGCTGGCGAATTGCACCAGCTGCGAGGTGAATTCGTTGGCGTCCAGCGGATCCAGGGGGTCTTGGTTCTGCAACTGGGTGACCAGGATGTTGAGGAACCGATTGAGGTCGTCCTCAAGTTTAGCGCTCGCTTCCGCCGAGGCTGTGCCGTCAATGGGAGCGCTTTCTGTGGAACTACCGAGAATCATCGATTCCTCTCCGTTTCCTTGCGTCTGCTGCCTAGGCCCTGACGTCCAGGCGGCCGTTGATCAGTAAGCCGCCCTCATGGGCAACGATGATTTCCGGTTCCTGTTCGATAAAGTCGTCGGCCAATTCTTCTTCGTCGCTACCAGTGCCGCTCTTGCCGTCACCGTCTTCTGCCATCTGGCCCTCTTCGCCGCGGAGATTGAACTGCATGTCATTGTTGCTGAGCTGCAGCCCGCCCTCTTCCAGGGCTTTCTGAAGGTCTGAGGAATCGCGGCGTAGCATTTCCAGAGTGTCGCGGTTGTCGGCGGTAACGATGGCCGTGGTCCGGCCGTCGTGCGTGAGCTCCATCTTCACCTCGACGCGGCCCAGCTCTGCTGGATTGAGGCGGATCGTAATACGATCCTGTCCGGCCTGCAGAGCCTTGGTGATCTTGACCGAGACCTGTTCGGCAACGGAGGACTGCAGGGGTTGCTGTGGCCGGGCCGTCTGCTGCGTTTGCTGGGCCTGTTGGGATTGTTGGGCCTGCTGGGAGCCCGCGTTGGCGTTTGCCGTATTGGCGGCGTTAGCTTGTTCGCCGCCGGCTGCCGTCGGGCCCGCCGAATGCACACCGGTTGATCCTCCGGCCACACTGTTGCTCGAGGCTGCGGCTTGAATGCTGGCCTGTGCCTGCGCGGCGGCGCCACCGGATTGCTGGTTCTGGGCCTGGGCCTGGCCACCTTGAGCCTGTGCTGCGGCCACCTGGGCCGCGGTGGCCTGTGGGTTCGCGGCGGCCTGGTGGTTGGCTTGTTGGCCGCTTTGTCCTTGCGCCTTGTTCGTCGACGCCAAGGCGCTGCCAGCGCTCAGGGTGTTGGTGGGGCGCGAGGACAGGGTTTCGGCTTCCTGTGTCACCGCCACATCCACTTTCATTCTGGCATCCTGGCCCAAGGTTTGCGCCAATTGCGCGGTTTGTTGTTGTAAATTGGTATTGGCCCTGACGTTGGGGTCGGCTTGCTGGGCGTTGGCTGCCGCCTGGGCGTTCTGGTTCCGCGCGCCCTGGCTTTGGTGTTGCCCAGTCTGGGCCTGTGCCGAATGAACGCCGGCGCGTTTTTGGCCATCCGCGGAAACGGCGGCCAGATGCTGGGCGGCGTTGACCTTAGCCAGGCCGTTAATTTGGGTTTGTTCGGCCTGAACTGCACCGCCGACGGCGTTGATAACGACGGTCGTGTCCAGGGTGCCTGCGGCCGCCTGGGTGTCGCCGTTCTGACCGCCCTGGCCGTTGGCGCTTGAGTTCTCCCGTCCAGCTGCCGCTTGCTTGTCCTGGCCACTGTCGCCATTGGCCTGGGCCTGGTCGCCACTCTGGCGATCATCGCGGGACGGCTTGTCGGTCTGCGTGGTCTGTTCGTTATGACGGTCTTCGCGCGGACGGTCATGAGAATCACGAGGCGTGTCACGTTGTTCATCGCGGTGCGCGGTACCGTGATCACGCGGCTCATTATCGGACCGGTCGGCCCGATGCGGTTCACTTCGGTCGCGGTCACCGCGATTGTCGGCGCCGCGATCGGCATAGCGATCCCGGCCCTCGTCGTCGGCGCGTGGGGCGTGGTCGTCGGCACGGTTATTGGCTTGTATATTGTCGCCGACGGCTGTGATGCCCGACTTCCCGGAAATGTCGTTTAATCCGTTGTCGAGGTGCAATCCGACCCGGGCCACGAGGTCTTTGAATGAAGAGGCCAATCCGGCAACCGCCGTCGCCGTTGCGGCGCTGGACTTGTTGGTCGATTGCGGGTCGATGAGGCTGCTGGGCTTCACGGACATGTCATTCATGATGTCAAATTCCCTAAAAAAACACACATGCGTTCCTCCCATATCAAGCAAAGGCTGGGCCAACTTTTAACGCGGAACTAAGCTATTGAAATTAAGTGATTTTATATTAATAAGGACGATGGTGACCGCGGAATCCAACGGGCACTCGGCAAATTTTGACCCCTGTGACCGGGAATTATTGCCCGGCTCATGGATTTTTGCTTTTTCTATCTGGACCCGCCACCATAATCGAGAATGGACCGCGGCAAGTCGACAAGCGAAGAGAAGCCTTTGCCTTCATCGGCGGAGAGATTATCTCATAGCCGCCTGATGGGGGGCCGCACATTCTATGATGATCCGATCCGTTAACTAAAACGCATGCCTTTTCGTCTTGTCGGGTGATAAGATGCGAACGTAGACGCCGACTTCCCAAAGGTTTCCATGACCGAGATCGATCTGACGCCGCCGGCTCTCAATCTACATCTGGCGGAACGGGCCTTGGCAAAGGGGCACCGAGCCAGAGCGGAAGCCATCTGTACGCAGTTGTGCAAGTCGGAGCCATGCAGCCCGGATGTTTTGGCATTTCTTGGCCGTTGCATCCTGCGACGTGAAGGCTACCTCCAACACGCATCAGAAACGCTTGTTACCGCCCTGGCGCTGGCTCCGGACGCACCGGATATTCTCGCCGATTTAGCTGAGGCATGGTTGCGTAAGGGTGAGCCGGGGAAAGCCGCAGACACTGCCTGCAAGGCATTGCACCACGTCCCTGATCACGAGACAGCCCTCCGGGTCCGGATGGTCACCGATATCCTGGAGGCCAGCGGCCCTACTCAACCCGTCTGGGAGGGGGACGACGCAGCGACACTGTTGCTTCTGGGGCAATCTATTAACGGCCTTGGCCGGTTATCAGATGCCCTTAGTCGGCTCTTTTTTTCAAC
>CAZNWX010000064.1:0-9912 GCA_964576415.1 uncultured Magnetovibrio sp.
GCAGGTTTGCGTGAAGATCGAGGCAGGCCGGATCATTACAAAGTCGCTGCAATGCAAGGGTTTCGGGTCGCGTGTCTCCCCGGTTTGGGATGCGATGAGCGAGATGCGCTAGCCTCGAATCGCCTTGTAGCTCGCCGTTCCGCCCCAGGCCATGTCCCAATCCTGGTCCAACATGTCGGTCTCTGCGTCCGCCTTATAGAACTTATTCGGCACCTGGAACATAGCCAGGAACAACCCGCCGTCCGGCGACCAGGCCATGTGGCGACTGCCCGCCGGCCGCCAGACGTAGTCGCCCTCTTTGCACTCCCCTTCGGGACAAACCAGGTGGCCTTCCAAGACATAAGTCTGTTCGATCAGCATGTGTTCGTGGTCTGGCAATTCGGTGCCGGGCGCCATCCGCATGAGTGCCGTCAGGAGCCCTGTTTCCTTGTCCACCAAAAGGGTTTTCACGGTAATCCCCTCGAAATCTGTCTCTTCCCACGGCAGTTGGGCGACCGAAACGAAGCGCGACGCCAGATCGGCGAGCCCTTCATGTCCGGCGTGCGGTGTGATGGCGGTGGTCATGATCCTCTCCTTGTCCGTTACTCATCTGCCGAATACTAACATCGTCCTGACGCTCAGTCCGCCGCATAGTCCTTCAAGACATCCGCGTCCGGTTCCATACCGAGGCCCGGACCATCCGGTACCGTAAACATCCCGTTCTTGGGCGCGATAGCGCCGCCGTAAAGACAGGCCTCGCGCTGCAGATAGAACCATTCGGCCAGGCCACTGTTGGGCACGCTGGCCATCAGGTGAAGGGTCGCTAGGAACCCAGGCCCGAAATAGGGCGCGTGCGGCATCAGGGAAACTCCATGAGTTTCCGCCAGCACGGCAACCTTTCGGGCTTCGGTGATACCACCCACCTTGGTGACGCTGGGTTGGATGTAGTCAGCAGCGTCTGCATCGATCATCTGTTTAAACTGAAAAGCCGTGCAGGCGTTCTCACCGGTCGCGATCGCGATGCCGGTCTCCGCCCGGAGCCGGGCGAGAGCGGCGAAATCCTCTGGTGGGAAAATCGGCTCCTCCAGCCAGTGAATGTCGAGTTCCTGGAACGCCAGCGCCATGCGCTTCGCCTCTTCCGGCGTCCAGGGACAGTTTGTGTCGACCATAATGGGAATGTCATATCCAGCTACGTCGCGCGCCGCCGCCACTTCGGCCACGCCCGTCTCGTGCAACTTCACATAGCCATAGCCCTCATCGAGGCTCTGTTGGGTCTTCTCCGCAACAATCTCCGGGTCGGAATAGTTGAAGAGGCTTGAATAGCCTGGGATATCGTTACGCACCTGACCACCCATCAACCGGCAAAGCGGCAGGCCGGCGGCCTTCCCGGCCGCGTCCCAAAGCGCGATATCAAGACCCGACAAGGCGAACATGGTGATGCCGTAGCGACCAAACAGATGCAAGCGGCGTTGGAGATCAGTCATCAACGCGGCGATGTCCTCGGCATCCCGACCTACAGCTATGGGCGCAACCATCTTTTCCAACGCCGCATGAACCGCTTCGCGACAGTGATAGGCGAAGGCATCTCCCCAACCGATAGTGCCATCGGCCATCTCGACGCGGACCAAGACAAAATCGAGCGAGCGCCACCGTTGGCCGCTCAGTTCCCAGGCGGGTCCCCCGCTGGAGAAAGGAATTTGCAGAGGAATGGATCGGATGTCGGCGATTTTCATCGTGCGGCTCCATCGTTTGATGCCAGCAACGATACCGGTGGTTGGTAAGGCGCGAAAGGCCGAAGTCTCCGGAGCGCTTTAGATACCAATCAACGGCTGCACCATACGAGCCGCAAAACTCTTAAACCGGAGCGGTGCATCGGTCACAGCCAGACATATGCAATCCTCTCCCGGCGCCGCATGGGGCTGGTGATCAATACTTTCGTCCGCTTCCTGAAGATCACCCCGGCCGTAGGTGCCCGTGGAGTCCGAGAAGGCGCCAGACAGAACAAGGGTCAACTCAAGCCCACCGTGGGAGTGGGTCGGAACCGGCCGGCCAGCGGGAATCCGAAGCAATCGCGCCGTCGTTCCATCGTCGCCAGTGGGTATCAGCAATTGATAGGCTCCCAGCCCCAAGCGCTGCCATTCCAAGGTATCCGCATCACCGCAAACATAACTGCGGAGCGGTTCGGGCAAAACGGGATCAGGGTCGAGACTGTCAGCTAAAGGCTGTGCCGCTATGCTGTCTTCGGGCTCTGCATCGGCGGCGGCAATGACAGACGCAAACAAGTCGTCGTCCACCATGACGGGAACTGCGGCGACCAACATCTGACCACCGACGGCTTCCATATCGGCGACCGTGCGACGGCACGCGGGACAGAGCGCCAAATGCACCGCCACGGCAAGGCTCCAGCTTTCTGCAAGGGAGCCCGCCGCATAATCGAGCAACAACTCGTCGCCCGGATGATGAGAAATATTCATTGGCTGTCTCCAATCTTCGATCGGATGTTCTTCATGGCCAGTCGGATGCGTGATTTAACGGTTCCAAGTGGGATGCCAAGCGTTTCCGCGATCTCCGGATGCGCTTTCTCTTCAAAATAGGCGAGTTGCAGTACGGCGCGCTGATCTTCCGAGAGTTCCGACATGGCCGCGTGGAGTTGGGCAGCATCTTGGGCCCGACTGATCGTCTCCGTAGCCAGTGGCTCTGGTTCGGGAACAAAGGCCGGATCATCCATATCCGGCTCCGGCCTATTGGCTTTACGAATATGATCTATACGCAAGTTCCGCGCGATTGTGAAAATCCAGGTCGACGCAGCGGCGCGGGCGGGTTCGTATTGATCAGCCTTGCGCCAAACCTTCACCATAGTCTCTTGAACTACTTCTTCGGACATTTGCGGGTTGGTACCCTGCCCCATCAGAAAGGCTTTTAAACGGGGCGCGAAATGATCGAAGACGGCACGGAAAGCCATCAGGTCCTGCTGGGCCACTCGCACGAGCAGATCGCTCATGTCGTCACAGGTTCGATCGAAGTCGGCTGAAGTCACTGGCCTCTCCATTTTCGTGTCGCCACTCGGCGGACGGGAAGCAGAGGCAACAACACCGGTCCGCTTGAACAAAGAGGCCCGACCGGCCCCGCTCGGCCGAAACTTGACTTCGGTGTCGTGTGTAATGATAGCATTCATGTCCTTGTTACGAGCTCGGCCAACATGCGGATCACCACGAAATCAAAACTTTATCCTTCAGGGTGATCCATCGGAAAAGATGGTCCGTAGCAATAAATGGAAACTTATTGGTTAAACATTTTTTTGACGAGTAACATCTTGAGCTTTGACACGTGAATTTAGAGCATACCGTGCCGGGCCACCCTCTCGATATAGCCGTAATCGGTACCGGCATCGCCGGATTATCGGCCGCATGGCTGTTGAGCCTCAACCACTCGGTTACCGTTTATGAGCAAAACAGCTGGATTGGCGGTCATTCACACACTGTGAACGTGCCTTCGTCGCAAGGCCCAATTGGCGTCGATACCGGTTTCATTGTCTACAATGAGGTCAGTTATCCTAACCTAGTGGCTATGTTCGATCATTTGGACGTCCCCACGAAACACAGTGAGATGTCGTTTTCGGCCTCGCTGGAACAAGGGGGGTTCGAATATGCGGGCACGGACTTGAACGGGTTATTAGGTCAGCGGCGCAATATCGTAAGACCTCGGTTCTGGCGGATGGTTAAAGATATTGTACGGTTCTATAAAGAAGCTCCGGCCGTGCTGAACAATCCCGCAGATGCCGAGTTGAGCCTTGACGAATACCTAGATCGCGAAGGGTATGATCGCCGGTTTATTGATGACCACCTTTTGCCCATGGGCGCCGCCATTTGGTCAACCACGGCGGCCGAGATGGCGGCCTATCCGGCGCAGGCCTTTGTGCGCTTTTTTCAGAGCCACGGCTTGCTATTGCTCAAGGACCGACCGCAATGGCGGACCGTGGATGGCGGCAGCCGCGAATACGTACGTCGTCTGACAGAAAGCTATCGCGATCGGATACGCTTGGTCGGCGTGCGCAACGTTGTTCGGCAAGACGACAAGGTCATGGTGATCGACCACGACGGCGACATTTCCTCCTACGACCATGTTGTGTTCGCCAGCCACGCCGATGAGAGCCTCCGCATGCTGTCGGACGCGAACACAGAGGAACACCGCCTCTTGGGCGCCTGGCAATACACGGCAAACCGCGCCGTCCTGCACAGTGATCCCTCGTTGATGCCGAAGCGCCGTCGGGTCTGGTCCAGTTGGAATTTCCTTGAGGGCGGCACCGAGGCGCAGCTCTGTGTCACCTATTGGATGAACCGCCTCCAAACCCTGGAAACGGATGCCCCCCTTTTCGTGACCCTCAACCCAACCCTCGAGCCGCGACCTGACACCATCCATAACGAATTTAACTATACCCATCCATACTTCGATCAGGCGGCCCTAGCGTCGCAACGCGAACTCTGGTCCTTACAGGGCCGTCACAGAACCTGGTTTTGTGGTAGTTACTTCGGCTACGGGTTCCACGAAGACGCCCTGCAATCGGGCTTAGCGGTGGCCGAGCAATTAGGTGGCGTCCGACGTCCTTGGCGCATTGCGAACGAAAGCGGGCGGATTCACCTATTTTCTCAGAACGAGGAAGTCGCCGCGTGACCCTGGATTCCGCCATTTATGAAGGGGACGTTGTTCATGAACGCCTTCGTCCGAAACGGCATCGGCTGAAGTATCATGTCTATTCATTGTTGCTGGATTTAGACGAGTTGCCCGCCCTGGCCCGCCACTTTCGGCTGGTTGGCTATAATCAATGGGCGCCGCTAGCGTTTTATGACCGCGATCATGGTCCAGCAGATGGATCACCCTTACGACCTTGGGTGGAGGACCATTTGGCAAAGGCCGGACTGCCCATTGATGGTGGTCCCATACGTCTGCTCTGTTACCCCCGGGTGTTCGGCTACGTGTTCAACCCGCTCAGTGTCTATTTCTGTTATACCCGGGATGGCCAGTTGCAAGCGATCCTTTACGAGGTTTGCAACACCTTCAAGGAACGCCATACCTACGCCATCGCGGTGAATGGCAACCGCGAGCGGGTGATCCGTCAACGAGTGGCAAAATCCATGTACGTGTCCCCCTTCATCGGCATGGATACCGCCTATAACTTCCGCATCATTCCGCCGGCGGCGCGCACCAATATCGTGATCCGTCAGGAAGACGCCGAAGGTCTACTCTTGGCGGCCTCGTTCACCGGCGCTCGCCAGGAAATGACCGGCTGGTCGCTGACCAAGATTTTATGTCGTTTTCCTCTTCTCACGCTCAAGATTATGTTGGGCATTCATTGGGAGGCGCTCCGATTGTGGCTCATGGGACTTAAGGTCTTTGCTCATGAACCCGCCGCAAATCCCGTCGAAAGCAGCATCGGCAATCCCACAACTTCAAAATCCTAAAACGTCATGAATCATTCCCTAACTTCCACGGCATCGTCCACTTATATTGGGTTCCTGTCGGCTGTCACAGGCTGGCGCGTTTGGCTGTTTCGGACCTGGGTCGCGCGCCTGCTCAAGGGGCGACTGACGGTTACGATCCCTTCGGGTCGCCGCGAGACGTTCGAGGGTGCCGTATCGGGACGAAACGCAGACCTCAACATTCATGACATGCGCGTGGTCAACCGGCTGATCAGCGCCGGCGACCTGGGCCTAGCCGAATCCTACATGGCCGGAGAGTGGTCAACGCCCGATCTGTCTGCGCTCATGCAATTCGGGCTGGCAAACGACCAAGCATTGGGAACGACATTGCAGAAAACAACGCTGCACCGCTTGTTCGACCGGCTCCGCCATGCGCAGCGCGCCAACACCCGGCGCGGCAGCCGTCGAAACATCGCCGCCCACTACGACCTGGGTAACGTTTTCTACGGCCACTGGCTCGATCCTTCCATGACCTATTCGTCAGCGTTGTTCGAGACTCTGGATGAACCTCTGGCGCCGGCGCAACGGCGAAAATACCTGCGCCTCGCCACGCAACTAGACCTCCAGCCCGGAGATCAGCTGCTGGAGATTGGATGCGGCTGGGGCGGTTTCGCAGAAATCGCCGCCCGGGACTTCGGCTGCACCGTGGTCGCCTTGACCCTATCGCGCGAGCAAGCGGTCTATGCCCGGGATAGGCTGGCGCGGGCGGGTTTGTCGAACCGTGTCGAGGTGCGATTGCAGGACTATCGCGACGTCTCGGGCCAATTCGACAAGATTGCGTCCATCGAGATGTTCGAGGCCGTCGGCGAACAGCATTGGCCAGTCTATTTCAACACCCTGCGCGAGCGCTTGGCGCCCGGCGGCAAGGCCACCCTGCAAATTATTACCATGGACGACGGCTATTTCGACGAGTACCGGCGCAATCCGGAATTCATTCAGCGCTATATCTTTCCGGGCGGCATGCTGCCAGGGCTTAGTGTTTTCAAGCAGGCAGTAACCGCCGCCAGTTTAGCAATCACCGATCATTTTACCTTCGGTCCATCCTACGGAGAAACGTTGCGTCGCTGGGATACGGCGTTTCAGAACGCCTGGCCCGAGATCAAGGCCCTGGGCTTTGACGATCGTTTCTACCGCATGTGGCGCTACTATCTCTGCTATTGCGAAGTCGGATTCGATACCGGGCGCATCGACGTCGCCCACTTCACCCTCAAACACGCATGAGGATCACGTCGGCGCCGCCCATGCGCCGGGGTATCCTCCTAGCCTACGCGTCACCGGCCTTCGTCGTGGCCCTGCCGACCATTCCAGTATACCTGCTCCTACCGACCTTGTACGGCGTCGAAATGGGACTTGGCCTGGCGGCCACGGGCGCATTGCTGCTACTGGCACGTCTGTTCGACACGGTCACGGATCCCTTGATCGGATACGTGAGCGATCGGTGGCCCCTTCGCGGGCTCAGGCGCAAGCCGTGGATCCTCATGGGCGCGGGATTGGCTGGCTGGGGGCTGGTCAAGCTCCTTGGGCCGCCACCCGGCGCCGATGGTTTATATCTTCTAACCTGGTCTTTGATCCTCTATGCCGGCTGGACCATGGTCGCCGTGCCTTATATGGCGTGGGGCGCGGAACTGCATCCCGATTATAATGAGCGAGCACGAATCACGGGATGGCGCGAAGGCCTCGCGTTGCTAGGCATGGTGGGAGCCGGCGGATTGGCCGCCTACGTGGCGGAAACGACGGATGCGGCCGCGGCGCCTAGTGCCGTTGCTTGGGCCGCGGTCGGACTTGGCCTGATTTGTATCCCTGTCCTTGTCTGGGTCGTCCCTGAAGGTCCATCGGCCCATACTAGTCAGAACCCGCTACGCTTCAGTCAGCTAAAGAGCCTCTTCGGCAATTCGCTGTTTCTGCGCCTGTTGTCGGCTTGGTTCATCAATGGTTTAGCCAACGGCATCCCTGCCGCCCTATTCTTCCTGTATCTGGAGCACGGCCTGGGCGTCGACGCGGATGCGCGGCCGCGTTTCATCCTAATCTACTTTGTTGCCGCCATCGCGGCCATTCCCTTGTGGCTACGCCTGAGCCGCAACTGGGGCAAACATCGGACCTGGTGCTGGGCCATGATCCTAGCCTGTGCGGCCTTCGCCGTCGTGCCCACGCTGCCGGCTGGCGCGGAAACCGCGTTTATACTGATCTGCGTCCTCACCGGTGCGGCGCTTGGGGCGGACCTGGTCTTGCCGCCGGCAATCCAAGCCGACGTGGCCGATTATGATCGCTGGCGGTTCGGTGCCGACCGGACCGGTGTCCAGTTCGCCCTGTGGGGCATGGCCACGAAACTAGCTTTGGCGGCGGCCGTGGGCCTGGCTCTCCCCGGCGTAGTCTGGATGGGATTCGACCCGGAATTACCGACCGAAGCAGGACGTTCGGCGTTAATCGTGATCTATGCCGGCATCCCCGTCGTAATAAAGGCACTCTCGATTGCAGTGATATGGCGGTTTCCGCTAAGCGCTGCGTGCCACGCGGCAATAAGCCGCAGGCTTAACCAGCGGCTCGCCTTGTCGGGCACCGGAGACCAGGGATGATCATGACGCGACTGTTCGCTGGGGCGCTGGCGACCTTTCTACTGAGCGGATGCACGGGCATGAACATTGATGATTTCGAAAACTCCGAACCAACCTTTGTTCTTGAGGAGTATTTCGCCGGCAAGGTTCGGGCCTCCGGTATTTTCGAGGACTGTTTCGGCGTGGTCCGCCGCCAGTTCACCGTAGACATCACCGGCACTTGGGACGGCCGGCAATTGGTCCTCGACGAACGCTTTCATTACAGCGACGGCGAAAAGGACCAGCGGGTGTGGGCCATTGAGAAAACCGGCGACGGCAGCTACGTCGGGCGCGCCGATGACGTTATCGGCACCGCTAAGGGAGAAGCGCGAGGGAATGCACTGAACTGGCGTTACGATCTAAACCTGAAGGTCGGCGACGGCACATGGCGCGTGCACTTCAACGATTGGATGTTCCTGCAGCCGTCCGGAATCCTATTAAATCGGGCGCGAGTCTCAAAACTGGGAATTAAAATCGGTACAGTCACACTGGCCTTCATGAAGGCGGGGAAGACCCTTGCTCGAACCGGCCAGGCCATCACCGCGTGGCCAATCGTCGTCGCAGAGCGCCAAGCAGCCAACCAATAACCGGCAGACGTCCATAAAAGCTGCCCGCCGCATCCCAATGGTCGATATGTTCGCAAACTCGACCATCGGCGGCAAACCGCAGGACGCTAGTGCCATCAAAGGCCCAAACTTGGCCGCGCAGTTGCGCTTCAAAGCGCCATGCCAACATGCCCGCCGCAACATCACCGTGCGCCTCGCTCACTGAAAACCGGACCGGGCCGACCTCGGCGAACATGGCGGAGAAGACGCGCGTCATATGGTCAACGCCAGTGACGTCGTTGAAGGGATCGACGAAGCGCACATCCGGCGTGACGTGGTGGGCAAGCCCCGTCAGGTTGTCGGCGGTCAGACCCTCCAGAAACGCCGCATATGTGTCAATGGGTGCCGTCATGGCTTGATCATCCGCCGGGTCATAGCGAAGAACAAGGGGTCGGGCAAAATACGGAGCAACTTCATGATCAAGGAAAAGCTGCGCGGAAAACTGACCTCGAACCGATCGCTGGCAAGGCCGCGCATGATTTGATCGATCGCCTTATCCACGGTCACGAGGAACGGCATTTCGAAATCGTTTTGATCCGTGAGCGGAGTTTCCACAAAGCCCGGAGTGATGACTTGAAGCTTGATGCCCATGGCATCCAATTCGGGACGCAAGGCCTCGCACATGTTGATCAACGCCGCCTTGCTGGCACCGTAGGCCGCCGAAGTGGGTAATCCTCTGTAGCCAGCCAAAGAGGAGACCACGGCGATATGCCCCGACCCTCGCCGCCGCATGATCGGAAGAAGATTGGTCAATCCATAGACCGTGCCCATCACGTTGGTTTCCATGAGCCGCCGAAAGGGTTCAGCATCTAGATCGGCCGCCGTCACCGGAATGTGGGTGCCTGCGTTGAGAACGGCTAGGTTCGGCGGGCCCCATTCAGCCTCTATGGCGGTGAAAACCGCCCGGGTCGCCGATGGGTCCGTGATATCAAGAACATGCGGATGTAAATGGCCATCGGGACATGCCGCGGCGAGGCTTTCGAGGTCCGCCACGGTCCGGGCGCTGGCGCAGACGGTCCAACCGTCCTCAGCCAACCGCTTGGCCAGTCCCCGACCGATACCTTTTCCAGCACCTGTGATCCATGCAACCCGGCGGGCAGGGACCTCGCTCACGGCCCAACCTTGCCGTCGCCCTGGCATCGGCGGCATGCGTATTCGATGGGCGTCCCATCCCGACCCATGAAACGCAGCTTCACCCAGCGCCCGGCGTCGTCGTACCAGACCTCCGTGTCCACCAAATCCCCGGTGTAGGTATATCGG
>CAZNWX010000065.1:0-9880 GCA_964576415.1 uncultured Magnetovibrio sp.
GAAACGTCGTTGGAGGTTATCCACGGGACGTCCGCGACCAACGGTCAATTGAAGATGAATTACGCTACCAAGGTGCTGACTGGCGACATAGAGCCTGGTTTTGCGATCAACCTGGCGCACAAAGATCTGTCGTTGATCATGGAGTCGGCGAATAAAATCCAGGTGCCCATGCCTATGGCGGCTGTCGCCCGCGAGAGCCTCAGCCAGGCCCGGGCAACGGGCTGGGGCGGTTTGGACTTCTCGGGCCTCGCTGACTTCTGGTGCGAGAAAGCGGGGTTGGAGAAGCCTCGGTTTAAGGATTGAGGCTATGTGGACCGCCGATGAAATCTACGCCATCGCCGCCGCTAAACACCAGGACTTGGCATGGCGTCAGAATGTGGTGGGCGTATTTGGTGAAATTGAAAAACAAAATTTCTTGGTTGAGTTCCATCTCGAAGGTATGCGGCCCGATGCGTAGAGTATTATCCGCGATCGAGACGTTTTCTAGGTGATGCCGATAGGCGGCAATCACCTCCAGGAGATGATGGATCGGGTTGCCTGTGAAAACGTTAAAATGAAAGCCTTTCGTGGGCGAACACGGCTGGTCGCCGGATTTCCGAACACGTGCATATCCACCAATGCCTAAGTTTTAAAAACGGTCCACGGTAAATACGGTCAACAAATGTGGGAAGGTCTGTTGGACTAACTCAGATCACCTAATGAGGGAACGACAAAGATCACCCTACCGTTGGCAATGTTCGGGCGCTACCTTACTGGAAGGATGATGAAAGCCCTAGCCCGCCGCTCTTGTCCTTATTGGTACAATTCAACATGAGTTGCAGGTATGGGATAACCTCTCTCAGCGCCTAGAAGCGTTATTGTCGACGAGGTCGTGCGCATGTGCGTCGGTGAACATGAAAACGCCGGCATTCCTAAGCGGCTTGCCGTTAGCTTTTCAGGTGTTTTCTAACGCTTTCCGGGCCGAGAGGGTGTTTGACGTGTGGATAGGTGGGGTGATGATGATCGTGCTCATCTCCGTGATGGTGATTATGAGTCAGATCGAGCCGGCACACGCCTGTACAAAAGTTGTTGCAAAGTTTGCATGCCGAGACATTTGACCCCGGCGCCTGGGCGCCCTGGCCCTCCACGTGATGGTGATGACTCTCCTGCGGTAGGCCAATTTCCGCCTCAAAGCCCAAAATCTGCGCACGGTACTTACACATGGTGCAATCCATGGCGTTGTCGCCTGTGAGGATGCCGGTGATCCGGTTCGCCATGGTGGTCAACACCAGGGGGTGGTCATTGAGGTAATCGGCCTTGACGAATTGGGTATCCGTGTGGCGACCGGCGACCAGATCCGTAAAGCCGTAGATGCGGTCGATCAGGACGCCCGAAAACAGGAAGTAAGGAAATACGACGATCCGCTTGAAACCGAGCTTCACCACCTGCTCCAGGCAGGCTTCCACCAGCGGAAAGGTGACGCCCGAATATCCAATTTCGTGCCAGCCCACATCGGTCAGGTCTTTTACCTGGCAGGCGACCTTGGCAATGTTCGAGTTGGCATCCGGGTCGCTGGAGCCGCGACCGATGACGACCAGGCAGGTATCTTCGCGGCCAACCACGACGCCTGACGCGTCGGCTCTTTCGATCGCTTCCTCAACTCGGGCAGCCGCCGCGGCAATCATGTTTTCATCGATACCAAGGTCGCGGCCGTAGCCGACTTCAAGGCCGTGATCGTCCGCATAGGCGTTCAATACTGAGGGGATATCGTTCTTTGCGTGCATGGCTGCAAACAACATGCCTGGTGCCGCCAGAATGCGCTTGCAGCCCCGATCACGGAGTTTGTCCAGAGCGTCGCGAATCACCGGATTGGCGAACTCCAAATAGCCGAATTCAATTGGCCAGTTCGGAAGGTAGTCCGGTAGTTTACTGACGAAATTCGAAAATTGGTCGACAGCAACCTGGCTCCGGGATCCGTGGCCGCAAATCAGGACACCGATTTCGGAGTTCGAAGGGTCTTCCGATTTGCTGGACATGGTTGGTTCTTCGTCTGTGAAAAGTCCTCGGGCGTCAGGGTATTCCCCTCGTTGGCGATGTCAATTTGCATTTTGGGTATATGGGAACTCCACACGATTGTGCGCATATGGTCATGTACGGTCACTGTGCATTTTACGACGTAAAAATCGCAGCAATATAAGGCTTCTCGTGATTACCATGGCGTAAATCGGCGAAGTGGCGAAGTGGGGCGCGCTAAAGGCGTTCACCTGGTTCGCACTCTTCCATTGCGAGGGCAGTAATGTTCCCGATTACACGAAAATCAACTTTATTTCCACGGTTCTCGAGCTCGGGGGGTGTTTTGGTCTATGGTCTAAGAACGTGCGAGAAGGTTCGCGAACTGAGCATGAGAGTTGTCAGCGAAACACATACAGACCCACTCGGCCGGTAAATCCCAGGCCTAGCCGACGTGGAGGTCAGTTTTGGCTAAGAGCCGATGGAACGCCGATATCATACCAGACGGTCAGAGCCGGTTCCGTAACATCGAATTCCTGTTTCACCTATGCCCTTCGGACCGGGAAGCGGTGAACTGGTCGGCATGGCTCAGATGGAAAACACTCAGTGTAGCTTCACGTACTCGAAATCCAACGGTTGGCCGTGGATGCCCCGTCTTGGGGCGGCGATCCAGCCGGCCATCTTGCCCTGTTCAGTGACTGGCTTCATGAGGCTCTTCACGTAAGCCCGGTCCTCTTCGGTTGGCATGAACTCGGTCTGGCGTTTGTCGAATTCCTCAGCCGAGATAATGTCGCCGGCCGGGTCGGTCGAAACATCCGCCCAGCTGCCGATTTCGCGGCGGAAACGGGTGCTGGGCAGGGTCAGTGGGATATCGAAACCACCGTTAACGATGGTCTTGTTCCAGCGATCCATGCCGCGCTGGCAGTCGGCGACGAAGAGATTGCGGGTGATCTCGTTCATGGCGTTGCGGGTCGGGACCTCGATGGTGGTGATTTTGGTGTCATCTTGGGGGACCTCAATCACCTCGTGGGTCTCGAGACAAATATGATCCTCAAACTTAGTTTCGTCAGGCCGGCCCTTGATGCCCGTGGCGAAGTAGCCTGCCGCGTTCGAGGATTGGTCGGCGCCGAACAGGTCTAGGCACGACGAGAACCAAAAATTGATATAGCGCTGAAGCAAACCGAGGTCCATAACGCCGGCGGCGCGGAGAGATTCAGGTTCTTCCGTCTTCAGCTGATTCATGACGTCCACGGTGCGCTCGACAATTCGTCCAATTCCTGTTTCGCCGACGAACATGTGATGGGCTTCTTCGGTCAGCATAAACTGACATGTCCGTGCCATCGGATCGAAGGAGGATTCCGCCAGGCACTTCAGCTGATATTTGCCGTCTCGGTCCGTGAAGTAGGTGAACATGAAAAAGGATAGCCAGTCGTCGATGGGCTCGTTGAAGGTGCTGAGGATGCGCGGGTTGTCTGGGTCGCCAGAATGGCGTTCCAATAGTTCCTCCGCCTCCTCGCGCCCGGCCCGACCGAAATGGGCGTGCAGGAGATAAACCATGGCCCAGAGATGCCGACCTTCCTCGACGTTAACCTGGAACAGGTTACGAAGATCGTAGAGAGACGGGCAGGTGAGGCCCAAGAGACGCTGTTGTTCGACGGATGCCGGCTCCGTGTCGCCTTGTGTGACGATGAGGCGGCGGAGCGCCGCGCGGTGTTCACCGGGAACATCTTGCCAGACGGGCTTGCCGAATTCGTCGCCGAACCCGATGGTGCGCTCGGAGTTCTGTTTGGCTAGGAAGATCCCCCAGCGATAGTCCGGCATCTTCACGTGGTCGAAGTGCGCCCAACCGTCAGCGCCGACGTTGATGGCAGTACGGAGATAAATGTCATTGGCCTGGAAGCCTTCCGGGCCAAGCTCGTTCCACCAGTCCAGGTAGCGTGGCTGCCAGTGCTCAAGGGCCCGCTGCAGGCGGCGATCGCCAGCGAGATCGACGTTGTTCGGAATCTTCTGGGTATAGTCGATGCGCATCTTAAACTCTCCTCCAATCGAAATCCGGCTTCGAGCCCGAGCCGAATTGTTTTAAGGCCCCGTTCTCGCCGACCGCGTTAGGCCGGTTGAATATCCAGTTCTGCCATGCGGTCAATCGACCGAAGACCTTGGTGACTAGATTCTCGGGCCCAGCAAAGCGCAGGTTTGCCTCCATGCCGGTAAGCGCATCTGGAGACAAGCTTGTGCGTTCCTCCACGGCGACACGAATCTCGTCGTCCCAATCGATGTCGTCCGGGGCGAAAGTGATGAGACCCTCGTCCTCGGCGTCTGGGGGCGCGTAGACTGTGCCAGCATCCGATTCCAGAGCTGAGAGCTTGTCTGTGTCGTTGTTGAAGCGGACGGCTAGCCGGCTTTTGCCGTTGACCATCTCCAGCGGGCCAAAGTTCATGGCGGAAAGAGCAATGGCGGGCGGCGTTCCTTCTTCTTCCGGGATGTCGAGCATGTAGCTCCGGTCTGCGGCCAGGGCTAGTTCAAATAGGGAACCCGCGAAACACGACCCTTCGTCGATGATCGCAAACAAGCTACGGGACGAGACGTCGAGGCGCGCGATAGTACGGCGGATCATGCCGATGGTTTCCCGCACGAACCAATGATCTGCATTCGCGGCCATGGCCGCATCGACGGCCAGTACTGCATCCTCGTCGCCTTTGGTCTTGAGCAAGATGACGCCGGCTTCGTGCTCGTTTGTCCGCAGCATGAGGATCGCGTCATCCAACTCCCGTGCCATGGCCAGCGGCCAGAAATTCATACCCTGGGCGAGGATCGCGTCGACCTTGAGTGGTGGGGTGTCCGACGGCGCCTTAATAGTAATCGTCGCGGTCCTATTGGCTCGGTCCACGGTGGTATTCACCCAAGTGTAGTGATAGCCGCTGTCATCGATGATCCGGTTCAAGGTGGTGAGCGGAACGCCCTCAGCGCCGGTGTCGTCACCGGCCAGATCGGCGGCGCGGGCCTGGACCCGATCCATGAACTCCTGCGTCGGTGCTAGTTCATCAACGAAGCCCCATTCCTTGGCGCGCTTGCCGCGCACACCTTCCTCGCTGGTGCAAAAAACGTCCGCCAAGTCGCGGCGGACTTTCCGTTTGTCTACGACGCGGGTCAGACCGCCCGTGCCGGGCAAGACGCCTAACAACGGGACCTCAGGGAGGCTGACGGCGCTGGAACGGTCGTCGACCAACCAAATCTCGTCGCAGGCGAGGGCTAACTCATAGCCGCCGCCGGCCGTGGTGCCGTTTAAGGCGGCGATGAAAGTTGTTCCGGAATGGCGGCTTGTGTCTTCAATGCCGTTGCGTGTCTCGTTGGTGAACTTACAGAAGTTGACCTTCCAGCCATGGTCCGACTGGCCTAGCATGTAGATGTTCGCGCCGGCGCAAAACATGCGCGACAGGCCGCTTGTGATGATCACTGATTTCACCGCGGGGTGTTCGAAACGGATGCGCTGCAAGGCGTCATGGAGTTCCATGTCCACGCCCAAATCGTAGGAGTTAAGCTTCAGTTTGTAGCCGGGCACCAGACCTCCCCCCTCGTCGATGGCGAGGGTGAGCGTCGCTACGGGGCCTGCAACCTTGAGCGACCAATGGCGATAGGTGTCGGGATGCCGGTCATACAGAATGGGATCGGTCATCAGAAGGCCTCTTTACAGAAAATGCACTATAATTCATATATCGAAAAAGGAGTCAACCGATGATACCGCGTGCGACCGCCGCAAGGCTGCTGGCCGCCGCGTCCTCGTCGAGATCGCTTGTGTTGAAGACTGTGGCGGCGCGCTCGTACAATGGTGTTCGCGCCTCCAGGATGGACTTCAGGTCCGCCATGGCCTCGCGGTTTTTCAACATGGGGCGCATGTCTCCCTGTGCGACCACCCGGCTCATGTGCTCTTCAGGCGTTGCTTGCAGCCAGATACAATGGCAGTTGCGCAGGAGGGTCGCGAAGGTGTCTGGTTCGGTGACAATGCCGCCGCCCGTCGCAATCACGGCGTGATCGTGGGCGGCGATAGCCTGGTCTAGGCATCGCCGTTCGTGGCGGCGGAACGCCGGTTGGCCGGCCAATGCCAGCAATTCCCCAATGCTGGCGCCGTAATCGGCCTCGATTAGGCGGTTTAGTTCGATGAAGGGCACATTCAAAGCGTTGGAGAGGTGACGGCCCAGGCTGGTTTTCCCCGCACCCCTGAGGCCGATCAGGGCGATCCGCCCCGCCCGGGCCGTAACGGCGTCGAATTTGGCGTCCAGGATGGCGGTAACGTCTGCCATACGCTCGGTGCCGATGGTCCTGAGTTGGTCGACCACAGCCGTCATCTCGGCCGGCATGGTTTCGGCCCCGGGAATGAAGTCGCCGATGGGATAATCCATGGCGTGAGCTAGTTTAAGCATGACCGCTGCCGAGGGGTTCGCCGTGCCGGCCTCGAGTTTCGCAAGGTAGCGTTCGGAAACGCCTGAATCGGACGCCAGGATGCGCCGGGTCATACCGCGCTTCGCCCGCGCCTTGCGGACTCGCGCACCAATCTCGGCAAGGAAGGCATCCAGGTCATCATCGTTTGCGGTTTCGCGGTTTTGGCGCAGATTCCTATCCATCCACTTTTTCTACAACAAATATGCATTATAATGCCACTCTAATCGAACGGCGTGACGATCCCGCGCCGAACCTGATACAAATTTGGAGGCAGATTCCTGCCTCAAGTGAAGCGAGGCTCAGATCTCGGGGAGGACCGATGAGCATGCAAGCCAGTACCGACGGCCTTTACAACGCCGCCGAGGACCTGATCGGCCGTAACTTGCTAGCGGGGCGCGGCGACAAGACCGCGGTCATTGATACTAACGGCGCGCACACCTACGCCGATCTGCACCGCCGCGCTCGTCAGTTCGCGAATGTGCTGATGGACCTAGGCGTCCAGGCGGAACAGCGAATCATGCTTTGCATGCACGACACTGTGGCTTTTCCGGTCTGCTTCCTGGGCGCGATTCTTGCTGGAGTGGTGCCTGTACCGGTAAACACGCGGCTGACGGAGAAGGATTACGACTACATCCTAGCCGACAGCCGGGCCCGCGTCTTGATCGTGTCGCCGGATCTATTGAACGCGTTCGAAGGTCACTTGGATAGTCACGGCAATTTGAACCATGTTCTGGTCGCCGGTGAGGATACGGGACCACACCAAACGTTGGCGGCGTTGACCGATGCAGCGCCAGCGGATTTTCAGACCGCCGCGATGAAAGCCGATGACATGTGCTTCTGGCTTTATACCTCGGGCACTACGGGTAAGCCGAAGGGCGCCGTCCATTTGCATTCCCATCTCATCGAGACGGCGGATCTTTACGCTATCCCCACCCTGGGCATTAACGAGAACGACGTTGTTTATTCAGCCGCGAAGCTGTTTTTTGCCTATGGGCTCGGCAATGCGCTGACCTTTCCGTTCGCCGTCGGTGCGACGGCGGTGCTTCTGGAAGGCCTGCCCACGCCGAGCGCCGTGGCGGCGATCCTTAAGGATCACCAGCCGACGATCTTCTACGGCGTGCCGACCTTATTTGCCATGCTGCTGGCCGGCGATGAACTGCCGTCCCAAAACGATACTAATCTTCGGCTTTGCGTTTCGGCCGGCGAGGCCTTACCCGGTGAGTTGTTGACTCGATGGCAAGAGCGCATAGGCTGCGATATCCTGGATGGCCTTGGCTCAACGGAAATGCTGCACATCTTCCTATCCAACCGCCAAGGGGATGTACGCCTGAACTGTTCAGGATCTGCCGTGCAGGGCTATGAGTTGCTCCTCAAGGACGACGATGGCCAGGAGGTGGCGGATGGGGAGTTGGGTAATCTGCACGTCTCCGGCCCGACCAGCGCAGTAATGTATTGGAACCAGCGCGAAAAGAGCCGCGACACGTTCCAGGGCCGTTGGACCGTCACTGGCGACAAATACTACGTGGATGAGGACGGCTACTACATTTACGGCGGGCGTTCCGACGACATGTTGAAGGTGGGTGGCATCTATGTCTCGCCCTTTGAGGTGGAAGGCGCACTGATCGCTCATGACGCGGTATTGGAAGCCGCAGTGATCGGTCATCCCGACGCTGACGACCTGATCAAGCCGAAGGCCTTCGTCGTTCTTAACGAAGGTGTTAAGGCCTCGGGAGAACTGGCTGAGGACCTTAAGGCCCTCGTTCGCGAAAGCCTCGCGGAGTATAAGTATCCCCGCTGGGTCGAGTTTATTGACGACCTGCCAAAGACCGCAACGGGGAAGATCCAACGTTTCAAGCTCCGTGATGCAGATTGAACCATCCCGGTTCGCGGATGAGGTCCGCATTGTTGAGGTGGCGGGTGCGGCACTTGAGGTGAACCTCTACGTCGGTGATGCAAAAGCGCCGACCATCGTTCTCATGCATGAGGGATTGGGCTCCGTCGCCATGTGGCGGGAGTTCCCTGGCCGGGTCGCGACGGCAACCGGGTGCTCGGTCATGGTCTATTCGCGGCGTGGCTACGGACGCTCAGCGCCGCGGGCGGCATCCTACGGTGTCGACTTCATGCATGATGAGGCCCTTGAGGTGTTGCCTGAGCTTCTGCGGGCGCTTGCCATCGAGAACCCGATCCTATTCGGCCATAGCGACGGCGGTTCCATCGCCTTGATCCATGCAGCCGCGCATTCGGTGGCAGGGGTGATCGTCATGGCTCCGCATATCTTCGTGGAGGCGATGGGCGTCAATTCCATCGCTGAATTAAGTGAAACCGTCGGCGGTACGGATTTCCTCACCCGTTTGGGTCGCTTCCATGACGATCCAGAACACGCCTTCCGCGGCTGGAGTGATATCTGGCTGGCGCCGGAATTCAGGGCCTGGGATATTAGGGCGGAGGTTGCCCTCATCAACACCTCGGTCCTGGCGATCCAAGGGGAATCCGATCAATATGGCACCATGGCGCAGATCAACGGGATCGCCGCCGAGGCATTGGGACCTGTCGAATTATTGAAACTTCCTGATTGCGGCCATTCACCGCACCGGGACCAGGCGGAAGCCGTCCTGCAGGCGGCGCAAACATTTATTAACGGGCTTGACATGGGCGAGACATCGGGAAACGGCCGCTATCTGGAAGATTACGCGGAGGGCGAGGTGATTATTTCACGCCCCTACAAAATTTCGAGGCGCGAGATCATGACTTATGCGGATGCCTACGACCCGCAACCCATCCATATAGACGAAAACTACGCCCGCCTGGGGCCCTTTGGCGGCGTTATCGCCAGTGGCTTCCAAACCATTTCGCTGGCCTTTCGCCTGTTTGTGGAAACAGGCTACTTCGACGATGGTGTTTCCATGGGTGGGCCCGGCATGGACGAGGTGCGCTGGCTGGTGCCCGTCTATCCGGGGGACGTCCTGACGAACCATATCACGGTGTTGGAAGCGCGGCGCTCCAAAAGCAAACCGGATCGGGGCATCCTGCGCCTTGGCCACGACCTCCGAAATCAGAAGGGGGAAACGTGTACAACCGGTTCGACGGTGACGTTCGTGAGGATGCGGACGACGGGGGGCGGGGTCCGCGCCAGACGATCAGGTGGCGAGACTTGATCACATGTCGCTGCACGCACTATCTAGAATGGTACAAGCTGATCCACCGCTGCGGACGACATAACGTCGATCGTCCAGATGGGGCGGGGGCCGCCGCCGTCCTAGATGGGCGAGTCTGGCTCACGGGTCTCCGGTTCGTGAGAACGTTCAAGTGCGGGCATTCAGCTTAACAGTGATAGACTGAAATCGTAGCACGTATCATTTGAGCAAAAGGTAAAATTGTGACCCGACAGTTCGCGGGAATTCCTATTATCTGTTATTGCCATCCGCTTTCTGTGCGTCCTGGAGAAATCATCGGT
>CAZNWX010000066.1:0-9778 GCA_964576415.1 uncultured Magnetovibrio sp.
ACAACGTGGCGCTGCCGGCGATCAGAACCAGCAGGTCCGTTCCAGTGAGAACCGCCAGATCCATCGACGTCCTGAATACCTCTTAAGCCGAGGGCCAGGGCAGTGACCAGGTCTTCACCGTGGTGAAGAACTTCATCGCCTCCAGGACGCCCTCTTTAACGCCGTTTCCGGAATCCTTAATCCCGCCAAAGGGCGACATCTCGATCCGGTAACCAGGCTGTTCCCAAATATTGACTGTCCCCACGTCCAGGCCCTCGATGAAAGAGGTGATCCGGTTTAGGTCGTTGGTGCAAACGCCTGCCGACAGACCAAAGGGTGTGGAATTGGAAATATCCATGAGTTTTTTGTCGTCGGCCGGGACCCGAACGATTGGGATCACCGGGCCAAAGGTCTCTTCAAAGACTAGTTCACTGTCGTGGGGAACGTGGTCAACGACGATCGGCGGCAACAGCGCGCCTTGGCGACCCGGATCGTAAAGCACTTTTGCCCCCTGTTTTGCGGCATCGTAGACCCGGCGCTCAAAGGTCGCGGCAGCGTCTTCGTGAATGACGCAACCCAATTGGGTGTCCGGGTCTTCCGGTTTGATCGCCTTGGCCAATTCGATGATCGTTGGAACGACCTTGTCAGCGACGTCTTCTTGCACCAGGATCCGTTTGACGGCCGTGCAGCGTTGGCCTGAATTCCCACAAGCCCCGGCGACCGCCAGCGTCGCCGCCTTCTTCAGATCGTCGTCATCCAGATCATTCAGGATGATCAGTGGATCGTTACCGCCAAGTTCCAGGGCAGTGCGCTTGTAGCCAGCCTTTTCGGCGATCATCTTGCCGACCGAAACGCCGCCCGTGAAGGTGATGATGTCTGCGTGCTCATTGGCGATCATTTCGTCACCAATATCAGCGGGCATGCCAGTGACAATTTGGAACATCTCCGGCGGTAGGCCAGCTTCGTAAAGGATATCCGCCAAGGTAATCGCTGTCAGAGGCGTAAGCTCCGTGGGCTTGCAGACCATGCAGTTATTAGTTGCGATGGAAGGCGCAATCTTATGCGCCACCATGTTTAGTGGATGGTTGAACGGCGTAATGGCTGAGATCGCTTTGACGGGCTCTCGCTTAGTAAAAATTTTCCGCGACTTACCGTGGGGCGTAAGGTCGCAGGAAAATATCTGTCCGTCGTCCATAATCGTCAACTGCCCAGCGAGCGTGAACACGTCATAGGATCGTCCGGTCTCATAAAGCGAATGTTGTTTGCAGATACCCAATTCCAGTGTCAGGACTTCAGCAATCTGTTCCCGTCGCTCACGAATTAACTCGGCTGCCCGGAACAAAATTTGTTGGCGCTCATATCGGGTCAGCTTAGGGGTATAGTTGGCCGCAATCTGAAAAGCTTCACGCGCATGCTCGGCATCCCCTGCCGGGACAGTGCCGATGACTTGGTTGGTATATGGATAGCGAACCTCGATCACATCCGAAGTGTCAACTTTGCGTCCGCCAATTCGCATGGCCTCTTTTATGACGGAATGGGTTGAAGCATCCATATACTTTCTCCTGGGTATTAGTTAGGTAGGTTGGTGGGCGTCTGAATGATTAAGTGCAACATCGAAGACATCGAAATTTCTGAGCTGCCGGTCTGTTGGCACGTCGGTCTTACGGGTGACGATTAGGGGCACGCGTTGTTCGCTCACACCGCCGTGGGATCTGAGCGGATCTTTCAGTTGGCTAAGGTCATGCTTGTCGGCAGACGTGCCCAGGACCTTGTGCTTGTCGGAAACGATGATCAAGTCGCCGAGTCGGTCTTCAGGAAGCCCGAACGCGGCACATCCGGAGCTTTTGGAATAGACCTCCATGATCCCGGGATGCGCCGTCAGTTTCGCCATGACGTCGGCCAGGTCTGCGCTGTTAGAAACGTATACCGTGGCGAACGAGCCTAGTGCTCCGTGGTGGACGACGTAGGGATCGGTGATCGGCAGGATTACTCGTGCCTCACCTGCGCCCAGCATCTCATCCAAGACTTCCTGCAAAAAGATCACGTCGGGATCACCATTGGCATCGTGCTTGGCGTTCATGCCGTGGTCGGCTGTCATGGCGAGGACCGCACCCCGGGCATCCAGTTCCGCCCAATATTTGTCCATCATGGCATAGAACTGGTTGGCCAGGGGTGTCCCCGGTGCATGCTTGTGCTGGATGTAATCGGTGGTTGAGAGGTACATCAGGTCAGGACGCATGCGGTCCATAAGTTTCACACCCGCATCGAAAATGAACTCCGATAATTCTGCCGAGTAGACATCTGGGATATCGCGCCCAACCATGGTCTGGGCATCATCAATACCGTTATCTGCCATGCTCGTCTCATCAGCTTTTTCCGATGAAAAAGACACCGCACGCCCGGACGCGAAGTCGAGGCCGTGCCCTAAAAGCCGGCGCAACTTATCCTTGGCCGTGACAATGGCGACCTTGGCGCCCGCGTCATGGAAAGCCTTGAAGATTGTCCCCGTCCGTAGAAACTTTGGATCGTTCATCATCACCTCATCGCCGGTGTCCGGGTCGAGGAAGAAGTTACCGGAAATGCCATGTACGGCCGGCGGCTGACCGGTGACGATCGAGAGGTTGTTGGGATTGGTAAAGCTCGGCACCACGCAATCTGCCCTAAGGTCGGATCCGTTTTTCAAGGCCTTGGCCAGGTACGGCATATGGCCCCCAGCAATGGCCTCTTCAATGTAATCGGGCTCCGAGCCGTCTATGCAGACGATGACGACAGGCTGCTTGGGCCAAGCATAAGTCCGGCCGTTGACTTCGATGGTTTCGGGATGAACGGTATCGTTGGGCATGGATAGGCGATCCTTCACTTCATTTTCATGACTCGGGCACGAGCCCAGGCAGAGGCCACTTCGGAAACAATCACCAAGGCGACGATGGACAGCAGAATCGCGGCGACGCGCTCGGTTTCAATTTGCAGGACATTGCGTTTCAGGTACCAGCCCATACCGCCGGCTCCAAAGAACCCGACCACTGTTGCTGCCCTGAAGGCAACGTCCCAGGTGTAAATAGCGATACCCGTGAAGGCGACGCGGACTTGCGGGAATACCCCGAAAACCACTACCTGCAATAGATTGGCGCCAGTCGCTTTCATGGCTTCAACGGGCCCCATATCAATGGCTTCAATCTCTTCGGCAAACAGTTTGGCGGCGAAGCCGGTGCAGAAAAACGTCAGCGCCAGGACACCTGACAGCATCCCGAAGCCGAGGATGGTGACGAATAGGATCGCCCAGATCATTTCGTGAACTGCGCGGAAGCTCATGGCGACGAGGCGGGCGATGGGATATACGAAGCGCTTTGACGGCGTCACGTTGTAGGCTGCGAACCAGCCCAGTGGTAGCGTGATCACCAAGCCGAACAAAGCGCCCAGGTATGCCATCTGGACTGTTTCCACGACATACTCAAAATAATCCGCATCCATGATGTATTCGATGTCTGGCGGGTAATATCGGTTCGCCAGGGTTGAACCCATGCGGTCTAACATGCCGAACAGTCGGTCCAGAGGAAGTTCCAGAAACTCAATCGACCAGACGATGAAAACGAACACCGCGAACCAGGCAGACCAGCGGATGGCTGTGTCCGGAAACTTGAACCGGCTCCATTCACGGAGCGAGCCAGCGGTTTGGGCGGTTTGTATTGCGGGTTTCATATGATCGATTTCCGGACGAAGTGGGAAACAATTTCACCGATCAAGATCAAGCCTAAGATAGCGATGATGACCGAAGTGACCCCGTGATAGTTGAACGTATTCATCTGGCGGAAGAACACCAGCCCCAGCCCTCCGGCGCCTACTAGGCCTAGGATGGCTGAGCGGCGGATGTTGATCTCCCATTCAAAGATCACCGTGCCCATGATCTGCGGCAGTACCTGGGGCAGAATAGCGAAGATCACCACTTGCAGTGTATTGGCGCCGGTTGCCTTAATTGCTTCGACGGGACCCGGATCAATATCTTCGATTGCTTCCGCCGACATTTTGGCGATGAACCCAATGGACCGGACAGCAATGGCGAAGATACCGGCCATGGCTCCCAAACCGACGGCTGCGACGAAGAACAGCGCCCAGACGATCTCGTGAATGGATCGGCTAAGCGTCATCATAAGCCGGGCGATGGGATAGGTGATGGGCTTGTAAGGCGTGATGTTCATCGCCCCGAACCAGGTCGCCGGGATGCACAGGATCAACCCCAAGAAGGTTCCGAGGCAAGCAATGACCAGCGTTTCGATGGCGGGTACCAGAAGATCGGCGAACAATCCGAAATCGATTCCGACAAACCGTCCGGCGGATTCCATGACTGAGCCGAACGAGTTCATACGCTCCCAATCGGTGTCCTCGATGATAGTGACTTGGACGCTCCAGGCGACCAAGATCAGTAACACGACTTGGAAAGCGGCCCGTATTAAATTTTGTTTACGCCGCGACGCCATTACTGTTTTCAGAGCGCGTTCCTGGGTTATCCTTCCAGCAGTTGTCGCTTGCGCATCCATCTACAAAACTTCCATCGCATAAATTTCGTTTAAGCGGTTTTCATTCATGTCTTCGGTTGGACCGTCGAACATTTTCATCCCGTCTTGCAAGCCGATAATCTTGTTGCAAAATTCCATCGCCAGATTGACGTCGTGAATGTTGCATAGGCAGGGAACGTTCAGTTCCTGGGCCATCTCGCGAATGAGCGCCATCACTTCTCGGGAAATTTTCGGGTCTAGAGCGGAGGTGGGCTCGTCCAGTAAAAGCAGTTTCGGATCCTGCATCAGGGCGCGGGCGATGCCGACCCGTTGACGCTGGCCGCCGGATAGTTCATCCGCTCGTTTGTTCACGTGGTCGATCAGACCGACCCGATCCAGTAATGCCAGAGCGTGTTGGATGTCCGGCTTCTTAAAGACGCGGAAAATGCTGCGGAGCGTTCCCGTATATCCGAGGCATCCAGACAACACATTGTCCATGACGCTCATCCGGTCGATCAGATTGAATTCCTGAAAGATCATACCGATATCACGGCGCAGCATGCGCAACGCATGCCCCCTCAACTTAGTTACGTCGCGCCCGCCGAATACGATGTTCCCGCCGGTCGGTTCAACAAGCCGGTTGATGCAACGGATCAAGGTTGACTTGCCAGCGCCGCTGGGGCCGATGATCGCGAAGAAGTCGTCATCTTCGACATTAAACGAGATACCTTTCAGAATTTCAGGCCCGCTGAAACTGTATTTCGCTTTTAGATCGGTGACTTCAAGAATTGCCATAATGGAATAAACCTTATCTGGGTGCTGATCGGGTCGGGCAATTTTATGTGCGGCGAAAAAGCCTTGATAAACGATGGTCGAAAAGTGACTAAAGAATACGACCAGCCGGGCGGTTACTGCGGGCGGAACCCTGTGAGAATTCGCCCGGCCGGTACGTGTTCTACTCAGACTTATTTCTTTTTCTTGCGCGCGTCTTTGGCTTTCTTTAGATCACGGATGATGTTGTAGTCTTTGGATGCCATGGGCACGAAGGTTTCAGACTTCACATTAGCTAGAAATTTCTTAGCACCCGGCTGGCTCTTTAAGCCCAGGAACGTATCCGCGATGGCTTTCTTGATCGGATCGCACAACGTGTTGCGATATACGAACGGGTCTTGTGGGATCGGGTCAGACTGCCACAGGATATTAATGTCTGACAATTTCGCTTGTCCCTTGTTGACCACGTTATCGAACCGGTGCGAGGCGACGAAAGCCGCATCAACCTTGCCCTGGACAACGGCGACGGAGGACAGTTCATGGCTGCCCGTGTAAACCACCTTACCAAAGAATTTTTCTAGGTCCGAGCCGATCACTTGAGAGAATACGACACGAGGCATCAGGTTCCCCGACGTGCTGCCCGGGTCGGTCAGGCCAACCGTGGCACCTTTCAGCGATTCGATGGAAGTGAATTTCGAACCCTTCTTAGAGATTAGGACCCCCCGGTAACCTGGGCCTTCTTCCTGAAGGTGACCTTTCTTTTTTGCGTAGGTAGCAAAGACCTCGATATTCGGGTCCTTGCCATTGGCAATGATGTAGGTGTACGGCCCCAAGACGCCCACATGGACGAAGCCTGAAAGCATGCCTTCAACCACCGAGGCATAGGACGTCGGCATGAAGAAGGAAATTTTCTTGCCGGTTAACTTCGCCATGCGGTCGGTAACCGGCTTGTAGAGTTGCAGTTCGGCGACGGTTTCTTCGGTCGGAATAATCGCGAAGGTCAATGATTTTGGGTCCTCGCAAGCTGCATGGACAGGGGTCGGCGTCACGCTGGTCATCGCGAAACCCGCGAGGCCGGCAATGAATGCGCCGGTAGTCAAAAGTGTTTTGTAGAATTTCATTTTATATCTCCCATTTTAGTTGCTCCCAAACTAGTCGTGGCCGGTTCTTGTTGTTCGACCGGTTTCTGCCCGGGTCTGGGACCGAGCGGCATAAAGATTTTTTGGACGCGGTCGCGAGGACCGATGAAGTTCTTACCACGGGCGCCGTCAATGGCGTCATCGACCCAGGACCGCCAGGCACCGGGATCAACGCCAAAGCTGGCCGGATCGTCGGAAACGCCGAACTGACTCAAAAATTGGTTCAACCGGTCCGCACCGGCGTCCAGATCGTCGCCGAACACTTGGCGCAGATAGTTGTCGCAATCCGGGCTGACGCCGATCGCACTGCGCATGACATCAGCCAAGGTAAAGGAGCAGGCGATGCCATGCGGGACGCCGTGGTGAAGGGTCACCGGATAGGACAACGAATGTGCGAGCGCTGTCCGGGTATTTGAAAACGCCATGCCAGCCAGCGTTGATGCCTCAGCCAAATGGCTTCGCAAATCAATGTCATCGAGATTGCGGCTAAGCGGCGCTAGGTAATCCAAGACCAGTGTCGCAGCGCGAACGGAAAAATTCGCGGATATGGGATTGGCATTGATGTTCCAAATGCTTTCCAGAGCATGAGACAGCGCATCAAGACCGGTCGATATGGTCTGGTCCAACGGTAACTCCCGCATCAATTCGGGGTCGATGACCGCATCGGTCGGATACAAATCATACCGGGCCAATGAAAATTTCTTTGCATTGCTCGTATCCCACACGGTCGCCCAACTCGTGACCTCGCTTCCAGTTCCGTGTGTGGTAGGTACAGCGATGATCGGAATAGCTTGGCTGGGCAGAGTTGCGGAGGAGCCATTCGTCTCAAGGTGTTGGCGTACAGCATCAAACCCGCCTTCGCCCACGGCTGCGACCTTTGCCGCATCCAACACCGAGCCCCCACCCAACGCCACAATCACTTCTGGAAGTTGGTCATGAACCCGTAATGAATCGCAGGCATCAGACAAAAAATTAAAGTCCGGGTTCGGCGTGACGTCATTTATGGTCAACATAGGCGTGCCGACTTTAGCAGCTAACTTCTCGCACAACTTCGAAAAGTAAGTGTCGCCATATGTCACGATCGCATAGGGCCGGCCATCAACCAGTGATGAAACCCGGTCAAACTCTCCGGCGCCAAAATGAATCGAAACAGGGTTGTGGTAACTCCACATAGTACCTCGCCTGAATGTTTCTTATCGTTTGTCGCGGTTGTTCCGCTTGTTGACGACAAGCTCCCATAGTTTCTAATATTGGTCCAATGCAAAATCTTGATTAGTCATATTGATAAAATAAATGATTTATACTTGGCTACGATCCTTTCACGCGGTTGCTTCCGAAGGGAGCTTCACCGCTGCATCTCGCGCCCTGAACATCGGTCAGCCAACGGTCACCAGCCAGGTGAAGGCGCTTGAAGATTATTATTCAGTGGAACTTTTTCACCGCCGAGGACGAGGTGTGGAGCTAACAGACGCAGGCCATGACCTGTTCGTAGTGACGCGCCGTTTCATGAGCCAAGAGGACGAAGCCCGTGATCTATTGACGGCCTACGGGGGCTTTCATACTGGCCGGCTAAAGGTCGGAGCTGTCGGCCCCTATCACGCAACGGAGATGCTCAGCGCTTTTCACGACCGGCATCCCGATATTCACCTTACAGTGACCGTTGGGAATTCGCGCGAGATGGTCGATCTATTGCTAAATTATGAGGCGGACGTTGGCGTCCTGGCGCATGTGGAAGACGACCCCCGGATCTTCGCCATGCCTTATAGCCGCCATCCTGTTGTCGTCTTCATGCATAAGCGACATCGGCTGGCAAAACGTAAGTCCATCAAGATTGAAGAACTTCAGGGTGAACCCATGGTCCTTCGGGAAAACGGATCGACGACCCGCCTGGCGTTCGAGGCCGCTATGAAACGCGCAGATGTGACCGCCGATCCGGTTATGGAAATCGGTAGCCGGGAAGCCGTCTGGCTGGCCGTAGCCAGGGGGATCGGCATCGGCGTTGTCTCCGATATCGAATACATTCCCCATCCCGATCTTCATCAGGTCAACATTTCAAATGCCGACGTCTATACGACGGCGCACGTGAACTGCCTGACGGAACGAAAAGATTCCAGAATGATCGGAGCCTTTTTCGAGGCCTGCCGCGACCTGATGGCAAAACGTCCGCGGATCATAGCAAGCTCGCATAAACTCGGGTTAGGCTGATACTCCAATTTTCTACATTACGGGTCGGACGTGGACATTGTGTATAGAGAAACCTTGTTACCGAACTTCATCTGGGAGCATATTTGTTATCTTGCGGAGTGGGGCATAATCCAGGTGCAAGTAGCGTCGGCTGCGTGCCCCCGCAACCACCTAAGTAGTATATTTATACATTGATGGCTATTGTAGGTTCTTGAATGTTGCATGCCCCCACAACCAACGATTTCAATAACTTAGCCGCCCTTACGGGCGACTTTTTTGTGCCCAGTGACAAATTAGTGACACGACCTTCAGGCTTTGCCTAAACGGTCAGGGGGGCATAACGATACTAATGTCCCTCAAACTTAGCAGCTCGCTTTTCGTGAAAAGCTTCGACGCCCTCCCGAAAGTCATCGGACTGACGAAGTCTTGCATAGCAATGCCCCTCCGCTTGTATTGCTGCAGAGAGCATCATGTCCTCGGTCTCGTTGAGCAAGCGTTTTGCAGTACGTTGCGCAAGTGGGGCAAACTGGCACAACTCATTTGCTAGCGCCGTCGTGGCACGCTCCAGTTCCTCATCTGGAACTAATTCGGTGACAATGCCCCAAGCATGGGCTTCTTTCCCAGTGATGCGGCGTGAGCGCATCACTACATCTTTGGTGCGGCTAATGCCGATCATCTTCTGAAGCCTCGCGGAGCCACCGGAACCGGGTATCTGGCCAAGACGCTGTTCTGGAAGGGCATATTGGACGGTTTCTGAGGCGATGCGGAAATCACAGGCAAGGGATATCTCAAAGCCTACACCAAAGCAGTATCCACGGTTAGCAGCAATTACTGGCTTTTCGCATCGGGCCGGCGCAGCGATGTTATCCGCAAGTTTGGAAACATGTTCTGGAGACGCTTCCAGAAAACCGCGGATAAAACCGCCCGAGGAAAAGTTCGGTCCTTGCGACCGGAGGACGATTATGCGTACACGTTCGTCTCGTTCCAAAGCCTGGAATACCTCTCGCAGTTGATCACGCTGCTGCATGGAAATTGTGTTCATTTCATCGCGATCTAAGATGATATCGCCGCGTTGTGTTTCTGCATCAATCTCAACAGTGAAACCGTCAAATGTCTGTTCGTTATTTGTTGCATCTGGATCGATGTACATTAGGGAGTCCTCCTCAATCGTATGCCTAGACCGAAACTGTTTCCATAAGGCGTTTTTTATCA
>CAZNWX010000067.1:0-7460 GCA_964576415.1 uncultured Magnetovibrio sp.
TGGAGGATTATCGTGCGACAGAGGAGGAGAATCGCCAAGCTCTGGAAGAGCTCATGCACGACCGTACTACGGTGATCATCGCGCATCGCTTGTCGACGGTTCGCTATGCGGACAAAATTGTCGCCATGGAGGACGGACGCATCGCCGAACAAGGATCACATGCGGAACTCTTAGCCAGGGGCGGTCTCTATGCCCATCTGGTGCAGCGGCAGATGGCAGGTACGGCGGCCGAATAAGCAAAGGACGACACCATGAAAAAACGAATTGCCCTCATGGGCATGCACCTAGAAGCCCACGCCTTCGCACCTGTGTCGACGGAAGTTGATTTCCGTTCCGCTGGCTATTACGTCGGCGAAGAAATCACCAACGACCTGGCACAGGCAAACCCCCGCACGGCCGCCGAGCTTTCCGGTTTCGTCGCCGAAATGAACGACCAAGGCGCCGACTGGCAACCGGTGCCCATCCTTATCACCGGCTCCGAACCCGGCGGCCCTGTGGACCATGCCTTTTTCGAACGCACCATGGCCGAGATGAGGTCCCGCCTGGAAACGGCACTCCCTTTGGACGGCGTCTTCTTCTCCGCCCACGGCGCTATGACTTCGACGGAATCCACCGACCCCGACGGCGCACTCTTGGAAATGGTCCGCGACGTGGTCGGCCTGGACACACCATTGATCGCAACCCTCGATCTGCATGCAAATATCTCCAATCGCATGGTGGCGAAGGCTGATATCCTTGTCTCCTATATCACCAACCCGCACGTGGACCAGAGGGAGCGCGCCGCCGAAGCGGCTAACCTAATGATGGAAATGTTCGACGGCATGAAACCAGAGGCCGTGTTCATCCGTGTCCCCATGGTCTCACCGCCGGTGACCCTGCTGTCGGCTCGCGGGCCCTACGCGGACCTTATCAACTACGGCCAGGAAACTAAGAACGACGCCATTGCCAACGTCTCCTTGTTGGCCGGCTTCGCCTACGGCAACACGCCTGAGAATGGCCTCGCGGTGATCGTCACCGGACGAAACAACCGTGCTGCCGCCGAGATCCTCGCCCGGGACATTGCGCGGCGCGCCTGGGACAGCCGAGAACGTTTCGCTATTTCCCTAACATCCATTTCCGATGCCGGCGCCCAGGCAAAGGCCTGCGGCGAGGAGACCGGCTATCCCGCCGTGATCATGGCCGATTGCGCCGACAACCCGGGCGGCGGCGGACGCGGCAATACGCCACATCTGCTCCGCGCCCTTGTTGCGGCGGATGTGCAGGGTTGTTACGCCGGCATTTTCTATGACAAGGCCCTGGCCGCGGAAGCCCACGAGTTGGGCGTGGGGGGCCAGTTCTCGGCGGTCCTCAATCGAACGTCGGAGAACGAATTTTCCGAGCGCTTCGAGTTCGACGCCGAAGTCGCCGGGCTTCATGATGGTGTCTGCGTCGGTACGCTGGGTATTTACGCCGGTCGTACGGTGGACTTGGGCCCGTCAGCGCATCTGAAGGTGGGGGGCGTCGACCTAATCGTCGTATCCCGGCGGAAGCAATGCGGCGACGCGGAATTCTTCCGGATGTTTGGCCTGAAGATTGAGGACGCGCGTAGTGTCTTGGTGAAATCCCGCGGCCACTTCCGAGCTGGCTTCCTGCCATGGTTCCCACCAGAGCAAGTAATTGAGGTGGATGCGCCGGGGCTAACTTCCAACGTTTTCGACAACTTCACCTTCGATGGCTACCAGCGGCCCATATACCCGCTTGAAAAGGACATGGATTGGCAAGTCCCGACTGGATGACAAGGGGCAGGCCCGGGTGTATGTTCCGCCTTATGATCTCCCTCTTCATCGCGATGAGATTTCCAACTGGGAGATTGAGTAATTGCCCGAGAAACTGAACAGCCTCGGCGTCTAGTTGTTGCAAGGAGCATTCCATGTCGTCCTCCCATACCGGCCCTTTCCGCACGCTCTTGTTCGCACCTGGAAACCATCCGCGTCGGGTCGAGAAAGCCCTCTGCCTGAAGGCCGACGCGGTGATCCTTGACTTGGAGGACGCGGTAGCTATTGCCGAAAAGGTGGCAACACGCGCCATCGTGGTTGATGCCCTGCAGAGCGAACGGTCTGGCCTTGGGTATGTTCGCGTTAACGCCTACGACACTGATTTTTGTTTTGGCGATTTACTCGTTGTAGTCGCCAAGGGCGTGGACGGTATCGTCTTACCCAAGGTCGAAACATCTGCACAGCTTCGTTCTGTCGACTGGGTAGTGAATCAATTAGAGCGCGAGAAGGGTTTACCCGCAGGCGGCATCGACATCATACCAATCATCGAGACCGGCAAGGGCGTTGCAAACGTCCACGACATTGCCTCCGCTGGCACCCGGATCAAACGCCTTTCCTTCGGCGCCGGCGACTACACCAAAGATATGGCCATGCGCTGGACCCGTCACGAAGGTGAGTTAGCGCACGCGCGAGCTGAAATCGCGGTCGCCAGCCGTGCCGCCGGACTGGAGGCACCTCTGGACACAGTCTGGATCCACATCAAGGAAACGGATGGATGCATTAAATCAGCGGAACTCGTTTGCGACATGGGGTACCAGGGCAAACTTTGTATCCACCCTGATCAAGTGGATCCGGTAAATGCCGTGTTCACACCCTCCGATGAAGACGTCGACTTCGCCGAGAAGGTGGTCAAGGCCTTCGAAGAGGCTGAAGCCCAAGGCCTCGCCTCCATCCAGGTAGATGGGTATTTCGTCGACTATCCCATCGTCGACCAAGCCCAGCGAACCTTGGACCTAATTGAGAAAATCCGCGCGAAGGTATAAGTCAAGCGGCGCTAGTTGTCATCACCGTCTTCACCGTCATTGCCCTCATCGCCGCTATCCAGATTTTCGCAATTGGTCGTAAACCCGCGGTTCCTGCCATACTTGTTTCGCGGTCTTTTGTCGTTGAAGGCAAAACCAGAACGATGATCGCGATCATAGAGATAAACAACCACGTGCCCGCGTCCATGGCGAACCCCTCGTCGAGAACAGCGCGACCGGCCCGCTGGTTGATGAGAAATACATTGATCGACGTTTGGTCACGCTCGGTTGATGTACGCGGGATGGCGGCAATGGACATGACAAACCACCTTCGGTGCGGGCTCAGACGCCGTAGTATACCCCACCGTTGATATGCATCGTCTGGCCAGTGATGTAGTCCGCCTCGGGCAGACAGAGATAATGGATCATGCCGGCGATCTCTTCCACGTGACCAAGCCGGTTGATCGGCAGCGGCGTGTCCATGGGCGGGCGCGGGCCGGCGGATTTGGGACGATTCGTTTCAATCTGGCCGGGCGCGACGATGTTGCAGGTGATGTTGTGCGGTGCCAATTCCGTGGCGAGACCCCGCATCATCCCCACTAAGCCGGCCTTCGCGGCGAGCACATGGAGGCGCTTGGCCATGCCCAAATTCGACGACATGCCGCCCAAGCCGATAATCCGACCCCAGCGGTTCTTGATCATGTGAGGGGCGGCCGCGCGCGCGCAGAAAAAGGCGCCGTCCAGTGTCACAGCAATAGTACGATGCCATTCCTCGACGGTAATCTCCTGAAAGGGTTTCTGGGCCCTGAGCGACGCGTTACAAATCAAAATGTCGACGGAACCGAAAGCCTTTACCGCGGTCTCCATCATCTTGTTGACCGCATCTTCATTGGTAACGTCGGCAATGTGGGCCAGTGCCTTGCCGCCAGATTCGAATATCTCATGGGCGACGGCATCCGCGGCCTCACGGTCCTGGACAGCGTTGACTACCACGGAGACACCGTAGCTGGCGAGACGCTTTGTCGTGGCACGACCAATGTTGCGGGCCGCGCCCGTGATCACCGCAACCTTGCCGTCCAAAGGGGCTTTAGGGTTGTCCATGGGTGGTTTCTCCTTCTTGTTATCTACCCTTGAATTCGGGCTTTCTTTTAGCGTTGAAGGCGGTAACGCCTTCGTTGAAATCGTCGGTCACGGCACAGTCGGCAAAGGCTAACGTTTCGGCGTCCAGTTGCTGGTGCAAAGTGTTGGAAAGGGATTCGTTCATGAGCGCCTTGGTATGGGCATAAGCATGGGTTGGGCCGGCGGCAAGGCGCGCGGCTAAGGTCTCGGTCTCCGTATCCAGTTCGCCGTCACCCACCACCCGGTTAACCAGGCCCCAACGTTCCGCCGTGGCTACATCGAACCGATCACCCAACAACGCGATTTCCATGGCCCGCTTCATACCAGTCGCACGAGGCAATGAAAACGTCGACCCGCCGTCGGGGCTGGTTCCCAAATGACAATAGGCAAGCGTGTAGAAAGAACTCTCCGTCGCCACCACAAGATCACAAGCCAGCATGATGCTGACGCCGGCGCCGGCAACCGCGCCGCGCACGCTGGCGATAATCGGCTTCGGCATGGCGCGCATGTGGATAACGGTTTCATGGAAGCCGTTGATCATGGCTTCGATCTCATGGCGAAAGGCTGTGCGATCGGGAACCGCCTCCAGGCGCGCGCCAAAGTGTTTGATGTCACCGCCGGCCATGAAGTGATCCCCCGCGCCGGAAAGGACAACGCAGCGGATACTGTCATCATTTCTGATGTTACGCATCACCACAGCCATGGTGTTCATCAGTTCCAGATTAAGCGCGTTCAGCGACTTGGACCGGTTCATGACGACCCGGCACACCGGACCGTCGACCTCGACAAGAATGGAAGAGCTAGGGGATGTGACAGGCATGGCAGCACTCCTGGAACCAGCGTTCAAAATGGCACCCAAGCGTACCGCATCCGTGCGTCGGCGCAAGTGGCCGGGTCAATTCGGGAGGTGAACGGCACCTTTCGCAACCAGGCCGTCAATGGCTTCGGAATTTAGTCCCAATCCCGTCAGGACGTCGCGTCCGTGTTCGCCGATGGCCGGGAACAGCTGATCCATATCGGCATCGCGGGGTGTGGTCCCCGGCACGGTCGGAAACGGAATGCCGCCGACACCGACTTGTTCCACTTCGGGCGCCATGCCGGTTTCGATGGTGTGGGCATCATTCAGCCAATCGTCGATTGAGTTAATTCGTTCGGCCAATATGTCAGATTCCCGCATGATCTGGACCCATTCGTCCGTGGTCTTCTCCTTGAACCGGGCTTCGAACACGGGCTTCAGGGTGTCGAAGTTCTTAGCGCGGAGTTCGAAATCCGCGTATCGGGGGTCGTCTCGCACCTCGTCCAAACCCATGGCATCACAAATCCGCGCGTATTGCTCTTCCTTGACGAGGGCGAGACCGATATAGCCACCATCGCTGGTCTCATAGCTGCCGGCCGGCGCGTTCAAGAGGCGTGGTTCGCCGCCAGCCAAGACCCTCTCAATGGCCTTGGGCGCCAGAAATGCGCCCATGGCCTGGGCCAGGCTAAGATCCAGATGAATTCCCTCCGCTTCATCACTTCGGCCCGCCAAGGCCGCCGCCACCGCCTGATGAGCGTAGACGCCCGTAATGGTGTCCGGCACCAACATGCCGACCCGATGCGGTATCCCGTCGTTTCCCTTATTCACGGAAACCAAGCCCGAGAAGGATTGCAATACCGTGTCAGTCCCCGGCCGTTTCGCATAGGGCCCCGTTTGACCGAACCCGCTAACAGAGCCGTAGATGATATTTGGATTTGTTTTTTGAATATCGTCGAACCCGACGCCCAAACGCACCGCCACGCCAGGCCGGAAGCTCTCCAGGAAAACATCGGCATCGGCGGCCAACTTATGAACGATGTCACGTGCCGCGTCAGACTTCAGGTTGAGTGCGATGGAACGCTTGTGCGGGTTGGCCACCATGCCGAGCGGTGTTTGTCCGCCATAGCTCTCCCCAATGGCTCGGATCCAATCCCCTTCGAACGGCTCGACCTTGATCACATCGGCGCCATACAGGGCGAAAATACCGGCGCAATACGGCCCGGCGAACCCCTGCGTGATGTCGACGATCTTCAGGCCCGCATACGGTGTGGCATAACTCATGAACATATGTCTCCCTGGATTGTCCGGAAAACGTTATAGCGAGGCCCCCGGGCCTCGGCAAACACGAGCGGAACGCTACTTCAATAAATGAAATAGCGCTCGCGTCGCGATCCGGCAGCGCAGGCCAATACGAACAGATTCCCGACTTGGAATTCCAGGAATCAACGTCGAGGTCACGGATCATGTCGGCATGGTGATACTCAGGGCAGGGCCGGACGTGACGGGGGTATCTACGCACGTGCCGCCTTGCGCTCGCGGTGCGCAATATATATGCCCGAACCAACGATCAGGGTAATGCCGGTCCAGGTAAAAGCGTCGGGGATGGTGCCGAAGGCGAAGTAGCCAATAGCCGCCGCGAAGATCAACATGGTATAGGAATACGGCGAAATCACCGCGGCGGATCCGAACTTAAAGGATGCGATCATGGATCCCTGGCCGACGATTGCCATACCCAGTCCGATCACCAACGTCCAGGTCAGAACTTCTGGTATCGGGCGCCAGAACAGGGGCACGAGGGGGCTCAGCGCCAGCGCACCCATGAGCGCGTTGTGGGTAATATCCAACATTATGGGTTGGCCACCCGCGAGACGTCGGTTGGCCAGGAAGTAACCGCCCAATAAGACACCCGCCATCAACCCGATGTAATAGCCCTCCGGGTCGCCGGCAAATCCCGGACGTAAAATGATCAGGACGCCGCAAAACCCAACTAGAACCGCCGTGATCCGCAGCAAACCGATCTTCTCCCCCAGGACGACGGGTGAGAGAATCGTCGCCACCGCCGGCGCGAAAAGCAGCATGGCCGTGGCGTCGGCCAAGGGGATATAAGTCAGCGCCCAATAGAGGGACGCAACGGCGCAGATGTTCATGGCGCCACGCAGGAACTGGCCACCCAGCGGGCGCGGTCTAAACACCCGCAGCCCATGCGTCGGAAAGGCGATCAGCGCCATCACCAGAAACGTTCCGGTAAACTGCATCCAGATGATCTGGAAAGGGTCGACGTGATGGAGGAAGGATTTAACCAATCCATCCTTTCCGGACAGAAAAGCGGAACCCAGGACCATCAGTCCGATACCGATAATGACGCTGTTCTTGGCCATGGGATGGGATCAAGCGCCCTGGGCCCAGTCGAAAATCCCCTGTCCGGTCGGTTGGGAATACTCGACGCTATCGGCCGGCAGAACCGGATTAAGGGCGCCGATGTCATCGGCGCTGAGTTCGTCCAGTCCGGCAGCCGCCACGATGAAGCGATCGCGTTCGCTGGCGTCTATCACATCGCACATCAACGCGTCGAATTTTTGCACGTAGTCGGACCAAGTCCACGGCGCGACACCGTTGGGGTGTGCGTCGGCCACATCCTTGCTAGCTTCAACGATCGTGCCGTCCCGCATGATTACCTCCAGCCGCCCGCCAAAGGCACGCTTCGCTGGGTCCGGATCGTGATAGCGGCGCTCCCAATCCGCGTCCTCACGAGTTTCGATCTTGTTCCAA
>CAZNWX010000067.1:7470-9714 GCA_964576415.1 uncultured Magnetovibrio sp.
CAACCGTTTCCGGCCGCGCGGCTCGATGAGGGGCATAACTCTCGTCATGGTGCCAGCGTCCGTCCTCCAACGCCACGGCCAGGATGTACATGGCCGAGTGGTCTAAAGTTTCGCGGCTCGCCGTGGGATCGAACTTCTGAGGATCGTTGGAGCCGGTGCCGATCACTGAATGGGTGTGATGGGAGGTGTGCAGGATGATCTGGTCGACCTCGTTTACGTCGATATCCTCGCGCACCTCGCATGCCAGATCAATCAACGCCTGCGCCTGGTATTCCGCCGAATGCGCTTTGGTGTAAGTCTCCATGATGCCCCGCGGCGCCTTACCCGGCGCCGGCAAACGAACCGTGTACGCACCCTGTGTACCGTCAAGCATCCAGGCGATAACCGAATCTGCACCTTCGTATACCGGGTTGGGCGCGCCTTCGCCACGCATGGCTCTGTCCACGGCCTCGATGGCCGTCTTCCCCGAATATCCCGGGACGTAGGCCTTCCAAGACGTGATCCCCCCCTTCCTTGATTGCCGGGTCGAAAATCCCAGGTGCACCGCCTGATTGATCGCGTGGTAGACAACTTCGATCGGAAGATCCAACAGCGCCCCAAGACCTGCCACCGCGCTCGGCAACAGGTGCGCTACGTGATCCTTCTTGTGCGCATGCAGGCTGATGCCTTTCATCAGGGCCACATGCACCTCATAGGCAATGGCGACGCTGCGGATCAATGCCGCGCCGTCTTTCCCTGTCTGTTGGGCGACAGCGATCAGCGGAACGATATTGTCGCCGGGGTGGCCGAAATCCTTAGCCAAAAACGTGTCATGGAAATCCAGTTCGCGCACCGCCGTGGCATTGGCCCAGGCCGCCCATTCGGCATGCACGGTGATTTCTGGGGCGAGCCCAAACAAGGTTGCGCCGTTGAGACGCGGATGGGCCAAGGCCATGGCCCGCGCGGACGCCGCGGGCTGGCGGTTGATGGCCGCCAATGCCACGGCGGCGTTGTCCACCACCCGGCACCGCACCATCTCCACCACGTCATCATCGATGGGCGGACGGCTGAGCGCGTATTCGGCGATTTTCCAGGCCAACTCATCTTCGCGTGGATGGGATTCCACCGCGTCCCAGACGCGGACATAGTGGTCTTGCATGAGCGGATCCTCCTTGGTCGCGACGACCCTATCCCCTCGACCCCTCGAAATCCACCGCGATTGACGCGGCCCCGCCCGGGGTGGGAAGCTAGTCGCGAAAAGGTACCCAAAGCTTATGAACCGCATGCCCTCCTCCGTTTCGCTTGCAATCACCACCCTCCTTGTGGCCCTGGGGGTCATGACGACCCCGGCGGGGGCTGTGACCACGCGGCAATGCGTGGAAGATTTCAACGCCCTGATTGCGGAGATCGAACGCAATCGTCAATCCACCATTACCAAGCTCAACCGTCAACTTACCGAGGCGGACACGCACCAACAGCGCGACAGCCTAAAATTCGTGCTGGAGCAAGTCTGGGATGATGAGGAACGCCAGCGCGCAACCGCCGGCATGATTCGCAGGGATTGCGAAAAAGCCGCCAAGGTCAATGGCTGAGGCGCTGGCTCGTCCACCCAACAAATTTCTCGTTCTCCTGACCACCACGACGGTACAGGCGTTGGTCACCATGAATGTGGTGATACCAGCAGCGATCGCCCCAGAAATGGCAGCCATGCTGGAAGTTGAACCCGCCATGGTCGGCATCCAGATCGGCATCGCCTATTTTGGGGCGGCGGTGCTTTCGGCCATGTCGGGAACCGTGGTGCGTCGCTGGGGGGCGTTGCGGGCCAGCCAATTGGCCTTGATGCTATCCGCGGTCGGCGCGGCGCTGATGGCGGTACCGTCGTTGGGCGTTTTGGCCGTGGGCGCGGTATTCTGTGGGCTCGGATATGCCCTGACCAATCCGCCAGCCTCACACCTCCTGGCTCGGGTAACGACCCCAACGGACCGGAATTTCCTGTTCTCCGTCAAGCAGACATCTGTGCCGCTGGGCGGTGTGGCGGCGGGGTTCATGGCGCCACCAGTGGCGCTAACATGGGGGCCGCAAGCGCCATTAATCGTCGGCGTTGCCGTCACCGTGGCTGTGGCACTAGCCATGCAGCCGTTGCGGTGCAATTGGGACGCGGACCGGGACCCGGCCCATTCGCTAAAACGCAATCCGCTCACAGAGATGGCGATCATGTGGCATGAACGACGGCTCCGCTATTACGGATTCGTCGCCTTTTGTTTC
>CAZNWX010000068.1:0-9605 GCA_964576415.1 uncultured Magnetovibrio sp.
CATGCAGCAAGCCCACGCGTCGCTGCTCCCGCAGCTTCTCCTCGACGAAGCGGCGTCGTCGGGCCACCCCCCCCCCCCCACCGCCACCCCCATAGACACCACCAACCTCCACCCCGACAACAGCGGCATCACCGCGCTGGCCTGCCAGCCATCGGGGTACTTGGCGATGACCGCCTTCGCCGCGTCCATGTTTTCGGCCGTGAATGCGAAGTCTTCTGGATTTTCCGTTTCGGTCGTCACGTCCGTCATCGGTCAATTTCCCCAAACACGACATCTATGGAACCGATATTTGCCACCGCGTCGGCCAGCATGTGACCTTTCGACAGGAAGTCCATAGCTTGCAGGTGCGCGAATCCGGGCGCGCGGATCTTGCAGCGATACGGCTTGTTGGTGCCGTCAGCGATCAGGAATACGCCAAACTCGCCTTTCGGTGCCTCAACAGCCGTGTAGGTCTCGCCGGCGGGGACACGCATTCCTTCCGTGAACAATTTGAAATGGTGGATCATCGCTTCCATGGACTGCTTCATGTCGGCGCGGGATGGCGGCGTGACCTTGTGATCTTCCGATTTGTAGGGCCCGTCGGGCATGTATTCCAGGCATTGGTGAATGATCTTCAGGCTCTCGCGCATTTCCAGGATGCGCACCAGATAGCGGTCATAGCAGTCCCCGTGCTTGCCAACCGGGATGTCGAAATTCATTTCGGCGTAGGCATCATATGGTTGAGACTTGCGCAAATCCCAGGGCACGCCGGAGGCACGGATATTGGGGCCAGAGAAGCCCCAGTCGTAACACTGTTCGGCGCTGATCACGCCGATGTCGACCGTGCGTTGCTTAAAGATGCGGTTTTCGGTCAACAGCAATTCCAGATCGTCGATGAAGGTGGTGAAATTGTCCGCCCAATCCTTGATGTCCGCATCCATGCCGCGGGGCATGTCGAAGGCGACGCCGCCGACCCGATAGTAATTCATGTGCAGTCGGGCGCCGGAAACGCCTTCACAGAACTCCATTAGGCGCTCGCGTTCCTCAAAGCCCCAGAGCATCGGGGTCATAGCCCCTACGTCCATGGCGTAAGACGTAATATTTAAGAGGTGATTGAGGATGCGGCCGATCTCACAAAACAGGACGCGGATGTATTGTCCGCGCTTTGGGACCGCGACGCCGAAAAGCTTTTCCACGGCAAGCACGAATGCGTGTTCTTGGTTTTGTGGGGCCACGTAGTCCAGGCGGTCGAAATACGGCACGGCCTGCGCGTAGGTTTTATATTCGATGAGCTTTTCCGTACCCCGGTGCAATAAGCCGATGTGCGGGTCGGTACGCTCGATCACTTCGCCGTCCATTTCTAGGACCATGCGTAGAACGCCATGGGCCGCCGGGTGCTGGGGGCCAAAGTTTAGGTTGTAGTTTTTGATTTCCGTTTCGGCCATCAGGCGCCCTCCTCGGCCGCGCCATCGGTGGTCTCAGCCTTCTCATCTCCTGGCAGAACCGGTTGCACCCCTTCCCAAGGACTGAGGAAATCGAAGGTCCGGAATTCCTGGGTCAACTTAACAGGTTCGTAAACGACACGCTTCTGCTCATCGTCGTAGCGCAGTTCTACATAACCGGTCAGAGGAAAATCCTTGCGCAGTGGGTGACCCTCGAACCCGTAATCCGTCAGGATTCGGCGTAGGTCCGGGTGGTCGGCGAAATAAATGCCATACAGATCCCAGGTTTCGCGCTCCCACCAACCGGCGGAACTGAAAAGCTGGGTCGCAGAGGCGACAGGCGTGTTCTCATCCGTCCAGGTTTTCACCCGGATGCGATTGTTGTGGGTCAAGCTCAGGAGATTGTAGACGACGCAGAACCGCTCGTCTTCTTCTGGGAAATCTACCCCACAGAGGTCCATGAGCTGCTTAAACTGGCAATTCGCATCATCGCGGAGGAATTTTAGGACACCCAGAATATCCTCGCGTTTAATGGTGATCATCAACTCATCAAGTCGGCATTCCACATCCGTGACCACGTCGCCAAGCGAACCGGAAATGTAGTCGCCAAGTTCTTTGAGTGCCAAGTCCATGATGCGTCGAACCGGTGTTTTCTGATCCGTCAATTGAAACCGCCTGGCCTAGCGCCAGAGAGTTCCTGTCCGTTTGATCTTCTTTTGAAGCTGCAGGATGCCGTAGACCAAGGCCTCCGCCGTTGGCGGGCAGCCGGGAACATAGACATCGACCGGAACCACGCGGTCGCAGCCGCGTACCACGGAGTAGGAATAATGGTAGTAGCCACCGCCATTTGCACAGGACCCCATGGAGATCACGTAACGAGGCTCGGCCATCTGATCGTAAACTTTACGGAATGCGGGGGCCATCTTGTTGGTCAGCGTACCGGCGACGATGATAACGTCGGATTGCCGAGGGCTTGGCCGCGGCACCACGCCGAAGCGATCCAAGTCGTAGCGTGGCATGTAGGCGTGGATCATTTCGACGGCGCAACACGCCAAACCGAAGGTCATGGGCCATAGCGAGCCCGTCCGCGCCCAATTGACCAGCTTGTCGACATTCGAGACCAGAAAACCCTTCTCGTGCAACTCGCCTGTGACCTGGCGCATGACTAGGTCCTGGTTCGGGCCGGGTGGGAGAGGCGCGCCGGCGTCATTCCCGGGATCAATTACTCCCATTCCAACGCCCCTTTGCGCCATTCATAGATGAACCCGATGGTCAAGATGCCGAGGAAAATCATCATCGACCAGAACCCAAAAACGCCAGTGTCACCCAGGCTGATGGCCCAGGGAAACAGGAAGGCGACCTCAAGATCGAAGATAATGAACAAGATGGCGACAAGATAGAACCGAACATCGAATTTGTGGCGGGCATCGGTGAAGGCTTCGAAGCCGCATTCATAGGCCGATGTCTTTTCAGAATTCGGTTTTTGAGGAACGATGATCACGGATGCAGTAACCGCGATGGCCGCGAGCACAACGGCAATGCCCAGAAAAATCAGGATCGGGAGATAACTCGCCAAAAGCTCTTGCATTTTTTGACCTATTCCAATGCGCAAATAAGCGCCGCGATCGTCTCCATCGACGGCCCCTAAACTGCCCTACCTGATCACCATAGGCAACACCTCGTAGAGATATGTCTCTCCCGTGCAAGCGACAAGGGGTGGCATAAATAAGCCCATCCAAGTCATTGAGCGGGGCACATTCAAATCACTGAAGAATCGTGCTTAGAGCCCGAAGAACCGACGCAATTCCAACGGAGTTTGACGGATTTGGATATCGCTGAGCCCGATCTCGTGTGGCAGGGTTTGGAACTTCTGACGGGTTTAAGTCTTGGTCAGTTTGTTTTCTCTCTCGTCGATCTGGCATTCGCCTTCCGTATTGGCGTTTAGCCAAGCCTGAATTCCGCGCCTGCTGAATTTACCGCAGAGTATGGCGTGAAGCCGACAGCAATAGAACATCACTGAACCTGTCGCGTGCAAGCTGAGGTAGGCCGCGCCGTTGGGTTCGAAGATGCGGTGGACTTTGCGAATACCGGGGAAAATGGCGGGAGCGACGGGACCCGAAAATATTTAAGCGTTTTTGGGCTCGTTTGCGTTAGGCTTGTATAGTGCGGTTTTCATGGGTTTTTCCCATCATTACGACCTCCCGAATCATGGTTGCTTTAGGGTGGTGTAAGATTGTAATCAATCCTGTGACCAGATTAAGTGATGACAAGGACCGTGAAACCTAAAATGTATGTCTTCTGTTGTCCCCAAACGATGTACTCGTCCCGAGGGCGTTTTAACCGATGAAGCTCAGAGGTTGGCAGCAAGAGGTTGTTGATGACTTTCCCAGGATCCTAGCAAGTTACAAGCGCTTCATTCTCAAAGCGCCGACCGGGGCTGGTAAAACAGTCCTCGCAAGAGAAATTATTGATCGTTTTTTCAAAAGCAGGAAAGTCTTGGTCCTCTGTCATCGGCTAGTTTTGCTTGATCAGCTTCAGTCAGCGCTGCGCAAGGGGCGGCGTGTTCGAACACTCAAGGTTTCAGATACGGGCAAAGCCTTTCAAGATTACGACATTCTTCTTTCGACTAGCATGCGGGCCCGTGAAGTGCTTGAGGATGCCATACCTAAGGCTGATATCATCATCGTTGATGAGGCGCACCGCGTTTCCCCAAATGGCGCCGGATACCGAAGAATTATTGACAGGTTTCGGGATGAGGGTAAGCCTGATGCCCATTTCATGGGGCTAACAGCATCACCAGAGCGGCGAACCGGAGACCAGCGTGATCAGCTTAGTTTGGCCTTCGATGCCATTATCGATTGTGCTGATATTCAGGACCTGATCAACGAGGGCATCTTGGTGAAACCCAGATATCGCTCCCATTTCGTGCACGATCTAGACCTTGACGATATCGACGTCAGTTCGGGTGAGTATCCTGTCTCACGTCTCACTGATGAGATCGTAAATTCATCAATGCTGGACTACGCGACGCATGCTTATATGGAAGAGCGTACCGTCGTTAATGACAAAGCAATCTCTGCGTGGTTCTGTCCGGATATTCGTTTCGCTGAGATAACCGAGCAGCGAATTATGGATATTGGTATTACTGCGGCGATTATCACAGCAGGGACACCGATAAATGAACGTCGACGGATCCTTGCTGCGCATGATTCAGGCGAAATCGAAGCATTAGTATCCGTCGGCGTTCTAACGGAAGGGTGGGATAATCCCGCATGCAATATCATTGTTCATATGCGTCCAACCTTATCGAAAGTGCTTTGGGGGCAGTCGGTTGGGCGAGGTCTTAGGTCGGCACCTGGGAAAAAAGAATGTGTCGTCATCGATGTGAGTTCAAACTGGACGACATTTGGACCGGTTGAAAAGCTCAAGTGGATGCTGTGGAGCCCACCTCGATCTTTTCTGAAATTTCAAAACCGCTTTGATTGGATTGGCCAGCAGCAAGACGATGAGGATCAGCCTGAGACCTATCTTCTCTGTAAAAATGATATCGCAAAGGGGCGCCCCTGTTCTTTCATCTATCGAAAAGGTGATTATCAGGGAGATGCATGCCCCGCTTGTGGCAAGTATGCGGCGATCGACATCTACAAAGAACGAAGGCTGGACCTGACGGTCAATGACAACAAACTTCACCGAATTTTCTTCTCTCGCGTGCCTGAGATTTTTCAAGGCTTGAATGTCTCGGTTTGGGAGAGCCTCGGCGGCTCTGCATGGCGGACAGCGAATGAGAAGGAGCAAGCGTATTTGGTGTTTTGTCAGGCCTTCGAAAAATCAACAACTGAGGTTGCTGATTCTGAGGGGCAATACTGGGAGGAAACGCTTAGAACGGAAGCTGAGGTTCGCCGTGAATTGTTGGATAATGATCGCAAAATTGAGCGGCAGATGGAGTTCGATCTTGGTTGGTTGGCGGATGGTTTAGACACACGGAAAGAGGTAAGGACCCTCCAGGCAAACTATGGAGTGTCGCGCATGGGCTATTTGCTTGAGAATTTGTCCCGTAAAGAATGCGAAACGAAGTACCAGCGCGCCATCAAAATCACAGAGCGGATCGTTACGTTGGGATGTTCATCAGAGGATGATCTACCGTATTTCGTTGCGTAGTTTTTAGTTATTTATTCCTCGATAAAATATACGGGATGAATTTTAATCCATTTAGCCCTCACCGCCCCATTTCAGTCTCTTGTGTGCCAATTTCTACTCGCCGGCAACGGCCTCAGGTTCCACTGCTATGTTCAGAGACACTTCCAGAGGACGCCGCAAATCATCCAGAACAGGACAATGTTGTTCGACGATCTGCTGAAGGCGGATGATATCCTCTTCGCTAGCCGGACTCGAAATAGTGATGGTCCCGGTGATTTTCTGGAACCCTGCTGGGGTCGTGTCGTCAATTCCCATGAAACCTCGCAAATCTTGGGTGCCGATCAAGTCGACCCTAACGTCAGAAATAGGAATTCCGTAAGCCTCGCCATACAGTCGCCAGGTCACCTCCTGACAAGCCGCCAAGGCCGCCAATAGAACCTCGCTAGGCTTGGGGCCCATGTTCTCTCCTTCAAAACCACGAGGCTGATCAATAATCAGTTCGAAGTCTCGAATCTTTGCCCGGCTTTGGAAACCGTTCTGGCTTTTGCTTTGCGCTTTCACCTGGATGAGTGGATTAAGCGAACCGTCACTCAACTTCTCGCGGACAGATTGGTAAAGTGTGACAAATCTATTCATCAGGCACCTCTTATTGGCCGCTTAAGGTCGCATGTTTCCCTAATTTTGTATCTATTTGGGAAATGCTCATCATTTCGGATTACTTAGACGACACCGAGTTTTGCCATCAAGCCTTTCCGCTTATTTGCTGACTAAAGCTACTTTAGCGGTTTTTCCGAAAACTGCTACAGACCTATCCATTGGGGAAAGATTCGGAGAAATTCCGCCCATGTTGTAGGGTTCGACTCATGAAGCAAATGACAAAAGACGCTTTATTGTCTTCTAACTACCCTAAGAGGGGCAGTAGTGGCAGTGCTGGTCGGAGAGTGCCGGTGGAACGGTGCCGAAAGGAATTTAGGACGTTATTAAATTGAGTTGGTCAACAAGGGAGGAACCAATGACCGTACATTCGAAATTACGCAACTTGTTCGTGGCCGCCGGCGTGGCCGGCGCCGTCGGCATTTCCGGGCTTGCCCAGGCGGGCACCACCTGGGACATGCCGATCGTCTGGCCGGACGGCAACTTCCACACCAAGAATGCCCGCATGTTCGCCGAAGAGGTAAAAAAGGCAACCGGCGGCGACGTGGTAATCAATGTTCACTCAGGCGGTTCACTGGGCTTCAAGGGTCCGGAGATGCTGAAAGTCGTTCGTGATGGCCTCGCCCCCGTCGGCGAGATGCTGCTCAATCAGCAGGTCGGCGAAGCGCCGTTATTCGGATTGGAAGCGACGCCTTACATGTCGCGTCACCATGATGATCTGGCACTGTTCCACAAGCACTGGCTGCCCGAAATCAATAAGGTGGTTGCCAAGTTCAACCAGAAATTCCTCTACGTGGTGCCATGGCCGCGCCAGTACGTTTACACGAAAGTGCCGGCCAAGTCGGTGGACGACCTTAAGGGAATCAAGATCCGCACCTATAACAAGACAACTACCGGCATGTTCAACCGCATCGGCATGACTTCCGTCCAGCTTCCCTGGGGTGAGGTTGTCCCGTCGCTCGCCGCCGGCACCATCGATGGTGTTACCACGTCGGCATCTTCTGGCGTTGATGGAAAGTTCTGGGAGTTCTTGAAGTACATGTACCCGACCAACCATGTTTGGTCGTCGAACGCCCTGTCCGTCAACCTGGATTCCTGGAATGCGCTGTCACAGAAAAACCGCGATGCCATCGAGGCCGTCGCCAAGCGCCTGCAGCCGAAGTTCTGGGCAGTTTCCAAGGCCGAAGATTCGGCCAAAGTGAAGATCCTCACCGACAACGGCGTGATCTTCGGTGAAGTGACGCCTGCCATGATGGAAACCATGCAGGAGAAAACCAAACCGATGATGCAGGAAGCCATCGATTCCATCGGTGGTCCCTCTGCGGCGATTGTCGACGCCTACAAGAAAGAGCGCGGCATGTAAGCCGATACCGTTCGTTCCGTCCCCGGCGCCAAGTCGCCGCTGGGGACGGTACTTTTCCCTTTTCTCTCATGCGTTAATCTATTCTCGTTGAAAGAGGTTCGGCATGCGCGGTGCTCTCAACTTGTTGGATTGGATCTCCAAAGCACTCGGCGTCTTCGCCGCAGCGCTGACGGTATCCATCGGCGTTGTTATTATCACCGAAATTTTCGCCCGCTTCGTATTCAACTACTCGTTTAGTTTCGCCTGGGAATACAGTGCCTACGCCATGGGCGTCGCCATGTTCTGCGGTATGGCCTTCACGCTGCGCACCGGCGGCCATATCCGCGTTTCCTTGCTGGCGTCTGCCTTATCCGAGAAAAACGCCCGCATCGCCGACATAGTCTGCACGCTAGGCGGCATTTTTTTCTCCGCCTTCATCAGCTTCGCACTTTGCCAGTTGGCCTGGAAATCGTTCCTTAACGGCTCCACCTCGCCCTCGGTGACGGCAACGCCGCTGATCATTCCGCAGGGCTTGATTGCACTTGGCGCCGTATTCTTGATGTTGCAGTTCATTGCCCGCCTGATTCGGCTGTTTATCGGTGACGAGACCGAGGACACCTCGGTCTCCTATCAGGTGGATTGATCATGGACCCGATTTTCGTTCTGCTTACCGTCCTGGTTTTGCTGACCTTTTATCTCGGGCTCGGCATCTGGGTTGGTCTCGGGCTCTATGCGGTGGCCATCACGTCGCTGGCTTTGTTCCGCAACATGCCGGTCGAGAAGCTGGTCGCGCAACTCACCTATAACACGGTCACGACGCCAGAGTTGGTGGCGCTGCCGATGTTCATCCTGATGGCCGAGATTTTGTTCCACACCCGGCTCTCGACTTCGCTGTTCAATGGGTTGTCGCCCTGGACGCAGCGCTTGCCGGGCCGGATGATGCACGTCAACGTTTTGGGCTGTACTCTGTTTGCGGCAATCTCTGGCTCGTCGGCGGCGACCGCCGCGACGGTCGGTCGGATCACACTATCGGAGCTGTTCCGCCGCGGTTACGACCGTGACCTGGTAATCGGGTCGCTGGCCGGTGCCGGCACGCTCGGCTTCCTAATCCCGCCTTCGATCATCCTCATCATCTACGGCGTCCTGTCGGAGACATCGATCCTGAAACTGTTCATGGCCGGTATCATCCCCGGGCTGCTGCTGTCGATCTGCTTCATGGGGTATCTGGGCCTACGCGCCACTTTGAACCCGTCCCTGATGCCCGACGCCGAGACGGCGCCAACTTGGAACGACCGCGTCAGAAGTCTCGCCGATCTGGGGCCCGTGGTGTTCCTGATCGCGCTGGTGCTGGGCTCTATGTACGCTGGCATCGCCAGCCCGTCGGAGGCCGCGGCCGTCGGCGTTTTGGGTGCCTTTCTGGTTTCCGCAGGACAAAAGACTCTCAACATGAATACCATCCGCAAGGCCTGTTTGGGCGCGGTGCGCACCACGTCGATGATTGCGCTGATCGTTGCCGGCGCAGTGTTCTTGTCCGTCTCCATGGCCTATCTCGGCGTGCCGCGTATGATCGCCGTCGAGATCGCCGCGCTGCAACTCTCTCCCCTGGCGCTGATCTTTCTGTTGCTCATTTTCTACGCGGTGCTGGGCTGCGTGCTAGACGGGCTTTCGGCAATCGTCATGACGCTGCCGATCACGCTGCCGCTGGTTTTGGCCGCCGGTTTCGACAAAATCTGGTTCGGCATCTTCGTCGTCATCGTCGTCGAACTGGCGCAGATTACACCGCCGGTCGGCTTCAACCTTTTCGTGATTCAAGGTCTCACCGGTGAGAGCATCGGCCGCGTCGCACGTGCCACCATACCTTTCTTCATCATCATGTGCGCCTTCGCCTTTCTGATCGCGGTGTTCCCCGAGATCGTCACCTTCTTGCCAGACAGCATCAAACTCAGAGGATAACCCCGAGTCACGAACGCATCCCCGGCGCGGCAAGAATATAAAAGGGACGGAAAAGTAAAAAAGTTGGAAAAGTGGCGGGAGTGACGGGACTCGAACCC
>CAZNWX010000069.1:0-9568 GCA_964576415.1 uncultured Magnetovibrio sp.
CGAGAGTTGTCGCCGAGGTCCGAATTGATGGCCTCACGCCATTTACTGACAGCGGGAGTCCGACTAAGGGCACCTCGCCGTCTGACGCAGTTGTCATCAGGCCTATTGCTGAGACCTGAGGATCATCTACAAGGTCAGCTAGGCCCTGAATCGGCGTACAGGGAACTTCATGCGCCGTGAGGCGATCGATCCAATAATCCCGCGAATTTTTGATCACCTCAGCCTGGACCATGGAGTCCACCTCTTCACGCCGGGCTAAGCGGTCTTCCATAGTCTTGTAGTTGAAGTCATCGGCCCATTCGGGATGTCCAAGGGCTTCAGCCAATCGTCCAAACAATGCGTCTGACCCGGTCGCGATAATGATCGGTTGATCAGACGTTTGATATGCGCCATAGGGGCAGACAAGTGCATGTCCGGCACCCATACGAACCGGGACTTTGCCGTCTAAGACAAAATTAGTCATCTGCAGTCCAACCCAATTCACAGCGGTTTCAAGAAGCGAGGTTTCGATCACGCAGCCCTCGCCCGAAATGCCGCGCCTGACTAGCGCCGCTAAAACCCCGATAGCCGTCCACATGCCCGTACCAAAGTCGTTAAGCGACGGCCCAGCACGGACCGGACCGCCCTCCTCCGTGCCGGTTATACTCATTATGCCGCCATAGGCCTGCAACGCCATCTCATAACCCGGCCTGCCGGCCATCGGGCCGCTGGAGCCAAAAGCTGTCATGTCCCCGTAGATGAGGGAAGGCTTAGCCGTACGCAAAGTCATGGCGTCGATCCCCAGTTTCTCGACAGAGCCAGGGCGCATGTTGTGGACAAAGACATCTGCTTCACTAATCAACCGATCAAAGACAGCCCGATCGCCGATATCCTTAAGATCAAGAACCATACCGAGTTTGTTGCGGTTCATGAACTGGTAGACAGCCGCATCTCCCCGGATGAAAGGAGGGCCCCAACTGCGTGCCGAATCACCATTGGGCGCCTCGATCTTGATCACCGTCGCCCCTAGGTCCGCCATAATTGTCCCGGTCCAAGGACCAGCCACACTCTGGCCGAGTTCGACCATCTTGACGCCTTCGAGGAGTGCCGATACGGAATTTATCATTTTTTCTATCCTCTACTTTCCAATCCTTTGCGCCCCACTAGAATGCCAACCAAATCACACTAAAAATACCTTATAGAAAGGACATGATTATGACCGGTCCGATTAATTTTGACGATTATAGGCTTTGTGAGCCGCTCTACTTCAAAGATCTAAAAATCGGCCAGAAGTTTCCAATTCCCTCTAGAACAATGACGGATGCTCTTTTTGCCGCATTCCAATTAGCCTCAGGGGACAATCACCCCATTCATTACGACGTTGAATATTGCAAGGCTCAAGGCCATCCAGGCCTTCTAGCTCACGCAATGCAGGTAATGATCCAGACCGCCCCAGGGGCCGGAATGTTTCCACATATAGTAGACAAATCTCTGATTGGAATGTTGGAATTATCAGGACGCATGTTGGCGCCCGTCTATAGTGGAGATACCGTTTATCCCATTCTAGAAATCACGGGACTGAAAGAGCAAAAAACCACAGGGGTCGTCACTCTAAGTTCCACTATACACAACCAAAAAGGCGAGAAAGTATTCGAAGGCAGCCAAACTTTACTTCTGAGAAAAGAAACGGTAGCGGATTAGTATTTTTATCTCTCTATCATCAGATCTGGCAACCAAGTAATGACCTCTGGGAAAGCCAAAAATACGCCAAGTGTTATTACATCAGCAATAAAGAAAGGGCCAATCCCACGGAATACTTCTTGCAGAGGTATATCTGGCCTAACTCCAGCGACAACATAACAGTTAAGGCCAATCGGCGGAGTAATCAGACAAACCTCACACATTTTAACTACGACAATTCCGAACCAGATCGGATCATAACCTAAACCAATAACAGCAGGGTAAACAACTGGTAGCGTTAGGAGCAGCATCCCGATAGCATCCATGAACATGCCAAGAATGACGTAGAACATTAGGATGCAAATCATTGTAACTACTGGTGGGAAAGGAAGAGCGACCACCCATTCAGCAAATACCGCCGGCAATTCAGCAAACCCCATAAACCGAACAAATATGAGGACGCCCCAAACTAAGGAAAAAATCATGACTGTGAGGCGGGCAGTTTCGAGTAGCGCATTCTTTAACGTGGGCCATTGCATCCCCCCCACGAGCGCCATAATAAACACAACCATTGAGCCCAGAGCACCGGCCTCCGTAGGCGTAGCCGTGCCTGTATACATAGAAAAGAAGATGATAAAGATAACGAAGACAACCGGAAAAGTTCCCGGCAAAGATTTCAGTCTATCGTTCCAGGTAAACCCTTTTACTGGTGGGCCAAGCTCGGGATTGCGGGTCGCCATAATAATTATCAGACCAGCATAGATTATTGCAGACACTATTCCTGGTATAAAACCAGCAATCAGAAGCCTGCCGATCGACTCCTCAACAATAATTGCATAAATCACTAGTATGGCGCTCGGCGGAATCAGCGAAGCCAGTGTACCTCCGGCTGCAACTACTCCCGCAGCCAACCGTTGGCTATAGCCATATTTTAACATTTCTGGAATTGCCACACGCGAGAATACAGCTGCGGTCGCAGTTGAAGCACCCGAAACAGCTGCAAAGCCTGCCGTGGCAAATACTGTGGCGACAGCAAGTCCCCCAGGAACCCAGCCAAAACACTTTCGTGCAGCATCAAACAAGCTTTGTGTCATACCCGCGTGATAGGCAAGGAAACCAATCAATATGAACATGGGGAGCACAGAGAGCGGATAGAGCGTTCCTTTGGCATACGGGATCATACCCGCGTTGCCTGCTCCACCCGTCCAACCAATAATAGTGACCAGACCTAGAAGGCCCACGAGAGCGCAGGCATAGACCACTCTCACGCCAATAAGGACTAGACCGATTAGACACGCTGAACCGACTAGACCTATCTGAAACTCGTCCACTGTATTCCCCCTAGTCCTTCATCACATTTGGTTCGGTTTGATCGTTACCAAATGCGTCCTGAATTTCTTTGGTAGCTAATTCAGCCTCACTATGCATGAGTGGTACTGCTATCGGCGGCGCTGTGGGATCAAGAATAAGGCGTACATAACCCCATATTTGTAGGGTTAAGCGCGCCAGCAAAACACTGAATGCAATAGGAACCCACATTTTTGATGGCCACGTAGGTATCTCTTCCGCGATTGTGGAATCTCCAAGTTCAAAAGCTCGTCCAAAAGCAGTTGAACTGTAATAAACCAGCACGCACATGATAAAGAGTGCAATTACAACCCCGATGCACTCCGATATCCAAAGTATGCGGCCTCTCATTGTTCGGACTACCAGTTCCATCCGAATATGACCACCCACTCGTTGCATTCCTGATATAGCGAGAAATGCAAATGCAACCATGAACAATTGAACGAGGTCCGTATATCCCCAAATTGGGAAACTATAAATCTCAATGGGAATGTTTAGATATTCAAATATAGATGTTAATACTTTAGGCCCCTTACGAAAAATAGCATTCAATGTACCAAATAGCATCAAGCCCAAAATGACGATAGCTGAGAGAAGAGTAAAAAAGTCTTCGATTTTTGCCAGCGACCGATCAAGCCTTGATAGCAAGCTGTCATCTGAATACGTATTTTCAGTGGTATTCCCAACCATTGCTCCCCCTCAAGGCAGTATGCCGGGGCATTCGCCCCGGCATAGACCTTACGGTCAGATTTTCGTTTTTACGAAATTAGGCGTTTTTGGCTATTTTGCTGCGGCAAGCACTGCATTGAGCAGGGCTTGCGAATCAAATTCGCCCTTATATTTGGCTACCCACTTATCATAAACAGGTTGCCCGCCAGCTGCTTGAAACCTCGCCAATTCAGCATCCGAGTATTTGATTTCGGTCAATTTCTTACGCCATTTTGGCAGGTTAACCTTGTCTTTTGCCGAGTATGCAGCTTTCAGCGCTGCGTAGCCTTTTTCACGGGCTTCATACATCAGCTTCTTGTATTGCTCTGGAAGCTTACCCCAAGCGGTGAGGCTTATGACGTTCGGGCAATCATTCGTGCCCGGGGACATGTTTGAAGTAAACCATGTCGCAACTTCATCAATCTTGTATGCCGAATGCGCATAGGTCGAAGGAAATGACACGGCATCGGCCGCGCCTCGATCAATAGCTTGGTAAACCTCCGTAGCGGTCATAGTTGCGATAGAGGCCCCAAGAGCGCGCATAGCACCTGCCATGCCACCCAAGGCTCGAACTGTCATGCCTTTGTAATCTTCTAGTTTTTTCGGCGGCTTACCCCGGCCGAGAAACTCGTACTGCGGCAGATTTGAGCTGGAGAATGCAAAGGCATTCCATTTCTTCTTGATCTCACCTGCTGCAACGGGGTTTTCGTGAATGGTCTGAGCTACCTTACGCTGCATTTCAAAATTCTTAATGGGCAAAAATGGCAAATTCAAAACTGTCATCGCCTTGTTTTTACCAGCGTGATAGGCCCAGCAAACCTTTCCGGCCTCAAAAACACCCGCCTTGATGTTGTCCAGGTTTTGTTTCTTTCCGCCAAGCTGATCACCATAGTAAATCTTGATCTTGAATTTTCCGTTGGTTTCAGCCTCCACATGCTTTTTCCACGCATCTACGTCAGCGGTAAAGGCTCGTTTTTTCCCCCAAACATTGAATTTCCATGTGACAGCTGGTCCATCCACAGCGGCAACAGCCGGCGCGGCAACAAACGTGCCGCAAGCGACCGCAGCGCCTGCAATAGCAAGCAAAGTTAATTTACTGTGTTTCATTGTGGTCTATTCCTCCCTGAATTAGACACTAAGACTTAAGAACTAGAGGCTTAGCTGCACATACAATATGCGCAACAAGCTGCCCAATACAACGGCTTAATTGTATGATGCCAATTGAGTGCACAAACGAAGGGACTCTACAACTTCGGCCCCATTTTATATTCTCATACAAACTGGCGAGCGTCATCTTGCGAACGAGTTCTCCAGTCCAGAGATAATGCTTCAAGTCGGTGATCGCCTTGGTACAAAAGCTACAATGGGCATCTATTTCCAGCGACGCTATATTGACTAAGGATATCCTTGTTAACTTGACGGCAAAGGAAATATTGAAAACCATGCCCTTCCAGAACGCCACCTCAGGGCGCCCCTCAAATTGGCCCAATAGTCCAACACACATCAAAATTCTTTGAATTCTAGATCGGCGGGGTCAAGTTTGGAGTACGGTGCGCTCATTCGATCCCTATATGAATCTGAACATTTGGATTATCTGAAGTGAATCAGAGAACACCCATTAATCGGACTTTAATTCGGGCTGCTCATCATGGCCTATCAGATATCTTGGCGGAGTAACACTGCAATGACGGAGCGTCCAGTTATCGGGCTTCTAATGGATTATCAGGAAACGGGTGATTTTTCGTCACGACCCCATTATGCCCTGCGATGTTCTTATTTTGACGCTGTCTGGCAAGCTGGCGGCTTACCGATAGCCATACCGTACCTCGATGAAGCTTGGAACGCTTATCTTGGGTTTTGCCAAGGCCTGATCCTACCCGGCGGATTCTATCCGTTCCCAGCGAGCCTTTATGGCGAAACCCCAATCACAGATGAACCGGTTCATCCGCGCTACGCCTTTGAACGTGAATTGGCCAAGCGGTCCATGGATATGGACAAACCGACACTTGGCATTTGCGCCGGTATGCAGGTCATCGCCACCACCATGGGTGCAACTATCTACCGCGATGTCCGTAATGAACTACCAACCAATATTGACCATTTGAACGAGCGCCCAGCGGAGGAACCGGCCCACGATGTAACAATTAAGGAAGGCTCTCAGTTGCATAAGGTTCTCGGGACGGTTGCCCTGCGGGTCAATACGGCGCACAAGGAAGCCCTAAAAACCTTCCCAGACACTTTGACCATCAGTGCCATAGCGGAAGATGGGGTCATCGAGGGAGTTGAGATTCCTAGTCGCCGTTTCTGTCTCGGGGTGCAATGGCATCCTGAGTTATTTGCAGCGACGCCGAGTCCACACCGGAAGCTGTTTGACGCTCTGGTGAGCGCGGCCCGCGCATGAGAGAGCCAATAATTGGTATTGCTGGCTGCGGCTCCATGGGACTTCCCATGGCAAAGCAGCTACTAGCCGCAAGGCAGAACGTATGGGGATACGACATCCGGCCTACAAAAGAGTTTGGCGACTTCCAGTCCCGGATGATCTCCGATCCTGCTGAATTTGGTGCCAAGGTAGACATACTCATCTCCGTTGTCAGAAACCATCAACAAACCCTTGAACTCTGCTTCGATGATCAAGCCTTGTTCACCCTGCCCAACCACCCAAAAACGTTCGTCTGCAGTTCAACCTTGTCACCAAGGGTCCTACCGGACATCTTTGATCGGTTGCCGCAGGATGTAGCTATGGTTGATGCGGCCATGTCCGGCGCACCTGCTCGGGCGGAGAATGGCACCCTAACCTTTATGGTCGGCGGCGAATTCGGGGTCGTTGAGTGTTTGACGCCCCTATTCGAAATAATGGGCACAGAGGTGAACCATCTCGGATTTATGGGTAGCGGCATGACCTGCAAAGTGATCAATAACTTCGTTGCCATTACGGGCGTAGCGGCAGTCCGCAAGGCGATCGCAGCGGCGATAGCCCTAGGCATGGATCCGAAAACGCTGCTGGACATCATGAAGTCAAGCTCGGGCAGCACCTGGTACGGCGACAACATCGACCGGATTTCTTGGTCGCGTGAGGGGTACGATCCAAGCAATACAATCGGGATCATTGAAAAGGATATGTTATCTTTCCTGGATGCAGTCACCAGCAATCCGGACGTCGAGGTAAAAGATTTCGCAGCAAGTGTCTTGGAGGTTGTGCGCTCGATGGAACCTTTGGACTTTTGAGCGCGTCTCTATCCGTTTTCCTTCAGGCCGTAATGTGTCCCATTGTCTTCATGACCGCCGTAATTCGCAGGATATGCAGTAGCCAATAATTCGCTATGGGCGAGGCGCCATATGACGTTTTCTCACAATTGGCGTGGTCTGACTATCATTGCAACCGTCTTCAGAAAATATATGCGGCAGACTGGTTCTGATTGCCGGCATTCAGGTGCAATATTCCCCCTAGTTATCATATAATCTTCGCTCAACCGTTATACATTTTCCCTATATAGTAATTGCGGCACCCCAAGAGCCGGACTGGCGTCCGCGCATCTATTTTAGGCCGGCGAAACTGCGATAGCAGATCTTGGCCAAAACACGACCTAGGCAGCGGCGCGAATGGCTGCAGCCTTCACGCTGTCGTCTACATGATCTTCAAACTGCTTAAAATTATCCTCGAAGCGTTGCGTGAGATTACGGGCCTGCGAATCGTAAGCGCCACCATCACTCCAGGTGTTTCTTGGATTAAGAACCTCACCCGGAACATCGGGGCAGGTCTGCGGCACCAATACGCCGAAGTTAGAATCTGGAGCAAGTTCGACTTCACCAAGGCTGCCATTAAGAGCAGCGTTTACCATGGTCCGGGTATAAGAAATTTTCATTCGCTCACCAACACCATAACCCCCGCCTGACCAACCCGTGTTGACGAGCCAACACTTCGCATCATGATCAGCCATCTTGTCTCCTAATAACTTCGCATAAACAGTGGGGTGGCGCGGCATGAAGGGTGCTCCAAAGCAAGTGGAGAACGTCGCCGCCGGCTCTTTCAAGCCTCGCTCTGTTCCGGCCACTTTCGCAGTATAACCGCTCAGGAAGTGATACATGGCCTGGTCTGGCGTCAGTTGGCTGATCGGTGGCAACACGCCAAAGGCGTCGCACGTCAACATGACAATGTTTTTTGGGTGACCGCCTTGTCCGGTTGCCGACGTGTTCGGCACCTTGGCGATGTCATAACTCACTCGTCCGTTTTCCGAGTAGGTGCTGTCGAAAAAATCAAGCTCACGCGTATCGGGATCCATCATCACGTTCTCGATGATCGAACCAAACGTGTGACAAAGATCGTAGATTTCAGGCTCGGCCTCGTGGGTCAGGTTGATAGTCTTGGCGTAACAACCGCCCTCAAAATTGAAGAGGCCGTTGGAGCCCCAACCGTGCTCATCATCACCGATCAGCGCCCGCGAGCTGTCAGCAGACAAGGTGGTCTTGCCCGTGCCCGACAGCCCAAAGAAAATTGCCGAATCGCCTTCTGGACCGATATTTGCCGAACAATGCATAGGCAGGATGTCGCGCGGCGGCATCAGGTAGTTCATGACCGAGAAGATGGATTTCTTGATCTCCCCGGCGTAGGCGGACCCCCCCACAAGGATCATCCGCTTCGCCAGATTCACAAGAATGAATGTCGGTGATGTGGTGCCATCAGCGGCCGGGTCGGCGGTCACGCTGGGCGCTTGCAGGACGGTGAAATCAGGTTCGAAGTTGTCCAATTCATCTGCTGGCGGCTGAATGAACATGTTCCTGGCGAACAGATTGTGCCAAGCGTTTTCCGTGATCACTCGGACCTTCAGGCGGTTCGCCGGGTCGGCGCCCGCGTAGCAGTTTTGGACAAAAACCTCACGCCCGTTCAGATACGCTAAAACCTTGGCATGTAACTGGTTGAAGTGTTCGACGCTGATCGGCTTATTCACATCGCCCCACCAGATGTCATCGCAAGTCGTGGGTTCATCAATAACAAAACGGTCGTTGGGAGAACGGCCCGTGTGTTCGCCGGTCAGCGCGATGAAAGCGCCACGCTTGGTCAACTGGCCCTCAGAGCGCTGCAGCGCATGTTCAAATAGGCCCGGCGTTCCCAAGTTCCAATGCGCCCGCTCAACCTTCTCCAAGCCGTGATTGTCCAGCCCGAAGCGGCTGGGTCGGAATCCCAAATTCTCCACGATAAACTCCCTATTTTGCCCAGAAAACCCCGTGCCGGCGCAAATGACAAAATCGTTAAGAGGCCGGAAAATAAACCTCTATACTCCAACTCTCAACACTGGATATGGAGAGTCAACCCAGCAATTTCACCCCACGTTATTTGCCGCGGGCCTCGGCCGCCAAACTGACTAGAATATCGCGAGCCTCCGCAGCATTGGATATGGCACTCGGGAACCGCAGTCGCACAAACCGTCCGTCGCGTTCCAAGTCTGCGCCATCGCCGTCAATCCCAACCATCCGCCAGCCATCGCCACGCCGCCCAAGCAATTTCTGTGCATAGAGATCAACGGCATTATCGTGGTCCGAATTCATATGCTCCATGATTCCAGCCTTGGATTCGGATATCGCCCGGACCGCCGCCCCCCCGGGCGTGACATATTTGCCGCCCAGCCATTGGGCCCGAGCAAATCCACCCACCCAATGCGCACGCTCAACGCTCATGCGATAGAAATTGAAATCGCCAAAACCCGCGTACATCTCAGCCTCTGGGTGAATTGTCAGGAAGCGCGCGGCGTGTTCAGGTTTATTGGTTTTGCGGATTTTTCCCATGACCGTGACACGGGCCCCACGCTGAGGGTTGCGGAGCCTTGTTGGCTGGACGAACAACAAAGAAGCGCGGCTG
>CAZNWX010000070.1:0-9483 GCA_964576415.1 uncultured Magnetovibrio sp.
AACGGCCGCCACCTCGGCCGCCAGGCGGTCGCGGGCGGCCTCATAAATCTGGCGCTCGGAGAAGGACTGATCGGGTTGGCCAACATTGCGGTGCAGGTCGCGAACCACCTCGGCGATAGAGACGGGGTCGCCGGAATTGATCTTCGCCTCGTATTCCTGGGCGCGGCGGCTCCACATAGTGCGCTTCACCCGGGCCCGGCCTCTGAGCGTGGTCATCGCCTCTTCCATGATCTTTTTGGATGCCAACTTGCGCAGGCCCGATGTGGCGGCCTTCTCGACGGGAACGCGGAGCGTCATGCGGTCGCGCTCAAAAGTAATGACGATAAGTTCCAGTTTGTGACTGGCGATTTCCTGTACCAGAACGTCAATCACCTTGCCGACCCCGTGGGTCGGATAAACGACAAAGTCGCCGGTCTTATAGGTCGGTGCTTTAGGCATACTGTCTTTTTCTCCGGTTAGTTCCCGCGCAAAGGCGGCCCACCTTGGCGGCCGCCTGGTCACGAGTCTCTGCGGTACGTGTTCAACCTTACCGCGCGGTGGTCACAATCCTCCGCGACGCCCCCTTTTAATCAAGGGCATTCCCCTCCTGCTGCTGCCGGCCCGCAACTTTACTGCCGTCGCACATAGATAACGGGAAACCGGCTGCAGGTTGAGAGGCGCACCCTTAACTCACAACCGAGAATTTTTCAACCGTATCACAAAAAACCAGGTGAAAAAACCCCGCCTTACAAGTCGCTAGGTCGACGGCGGCCCCAATGACCGCCGGCAGCGGGATCAATCCCCGGCACCCGCATTCGGGCTCAGCTGCTCGAGCTTGCCCGGCTTGTCCTTCCAGTCGTCGGCATCGTCCGGCGTGTCATTCTTACGAGTGAGGTTAGGCCATTCAGCGGCGTACTTAGCGTTGATCTCCAGCCAATTCTCCACATCCGGCTCCGTATCTGGGACAATGGCTTCCGCTGGGCATTCCGGCTCACAAACGCCGCAGTCGATGCACTCATCCGGGTGGATGCCCAGCATGTTTTCGCCCTCGTAGAAGCAGTCCACGGGACAAACTTCGACACAGTCCTGGTACTTGCACTTTATGCAGTTTTCGATGACGACGTAAGTCATTCCTCTCTCCGCTAGATTGGGCCCAGCTTGCGGGCTGAATTCCTTGTCCCTTGGCTCTTCAAATCCTTGCTCAAAAACGGTTTACGCCGCCCCGGCCTCCTTGTCCAGATGTTCCAAAACCCGCTTTCGCACCTCGCCGCTCTCGCGGTCGCTGACATGCAACAGGCCGGTGGCACGCCGGATGAGATTGGCTTCGTAGTCATGTATGACGCCATCGGCATAAGCGACCTCCCACATCATCTCAATCATCTTGACCCGATTAGCATGATCGTAATCGCTTCTCAGCACGCGGGTGAAGGAAAACAATTCCACCGAATCGGCGACCGCCTGCTCGGTTTCGACCATGAGCGTATCGACGCCATTTTCGCTGATGCCGAACCGCTCCATCAGCAACCGCCCGATAGTCGCGCGCTCATCGGCGTCGAACTCGCCGTCCATGACCGCGGTCTCGATCAACAGGACGGCGGTGGCCGCGGCCACGCGGTCATCGGCATCGGCATCGGACGGTAGTATGTCCCCCGCCGCGGCACCGAAGATCAAACTCTTGAGATGAGCCAACATTGTCCCTCGGTATCATAGGGATCAGAGAGCGGCAACCCTCCGTAAAATAGGGATAAACATTGCGACGTCGGCGACGGCACTCTAGGTAAGACGGATGAGCAATGCTGCCGACGAGGACCGCCTGTACTTTCCCGCCACCGAACGCAACCGGGATGCCATCTTGGATGTCCTTGCGCCATGGCTCGCGAATGTCAAACAGGCCTTGGAGGTGGCGTCGGGTTCGGGTCAACACGTTGCCCACTGGGCACCTCGCTTCCCGCACGTGACGTGGATCCCTAGCGACCTGGACCCCTCTCATCGCCGATCCATAGCCGCGTGGACGGCGAATATGGAGAATGTGGCGGCGCCCCTCGAACTGGATGCGACGGCCGCCAGCTGGGCGGAGATCGGGCCCGTGGACCTAGTGTTCTGCGCCAATATGATCCACATCGCCCCCTGGGAAGCCTGTTTGGGCCTGTTGGCGCGTGGCGCCGAGATCCTGGCCCCCGGCGGCGCTCTCATCCTATACGGACCGTTCATGGAAGACGGTCGCCACAACGCCGAGAGCAATGTCCAGTTCGATGAGAGCCTGAGGTCCCGCGATCCTTCCTGGGGGATCCGGGACCTGAACGAGGTGATGGCCATAGCCGCCGACCACGACCTCGTCTTTGACACCAAGACCGCCATGCCGGCAAACAACTTCACCGTCGTCTTTCAACGGGCGCTTTCGACCAGGTAAATTCTGCCAGTTGCCCCCTCCGATCCATCCACCCGGCGAAAACGATTCTAAGCCCTCACACGTTCTCAACATCATGTTTGAACAGAGGAGTTAGTCCGATCATTTCACAAATCATCCATAGCTTAACGACACTCCCAGGACGGAGAATCAACTGGATGCTGTCCACCTTAAGGAATCGCGCCGATATCACCCCGTGGCGGGCCATCGGCGATTTCCTGAATGGGCCATGCAGCGCCTGGCCGGCCAACTCCGCTTCGGACGAGCCTAGGCGCGCGCCTCTGATTCCCGGTCCGCCAGCGCGTCGGCGAACGTCTCGCGCAGGCTAGTTTTTCGCACCTTGCCCGTGGCCGTGCGCGGCAACTCATCCACGAACAAGACCTTGTCCGGTACCTGCCATTTGGCAACCTTACCCGCAAAGATCGCCAGGACCTCCGCTGGATCCGGCGCAGTCCCGGCGCGGGCCACGGCGATTAACACCGGCCGCTCGCCCCATTTTACGTGCCGCGCGCCGATGACCGCGGCGTCGGCCAGGTCCGGATGCGCGATAGCGATGTTTTCCAAGGTCACCGAACTTATCCATTCACCGCCGGATTTGATTATGTCCTTAGATCGGTCATGGATTGTCAGGTAGCCGTCCGCATCGATGCTGGCCACATCGCCGGTTGGGAACCATTCGTCCACCAGGACCGAAACCCCATCCGAAAGAAAATAGGACTGGGCGATCCAAGGCCCGCGGACCATCAGATCTCCCTGGGCTGCACCGTCCGTAGGCAGGGTCCATCCATCGCCGTCGACAATCTTCATTTCCACCCCGTAGATGGGACGCCCCTGGCTGTGGCGCAGACTGTGTTGGTCGGCCGGTGCCAGGGATTCGTGCTTGGTCAGCAATTGGTTGATGGTCCCGACAGGGCTCATTTCAGTCATTCCCCAGCCATGAAGCACTTCGACGCCGTGTTTCTCGCGGAAGGCGTCCATCATAGACGGCGGACAGGCGGAACCGCCAACTACGGTACGCTCGAGACTGGTCAACGCCGATTCCATGTCCGCCGCCGCCGCCAACAGGCCGTAACAGATCGTCGGCACGCCAAGGGCTAGAGTCACGGCCTCCCTGTCGATCAGCCGGACTAGACTCTCGCCGTCCAGGTGGGGGCCCGGCATCACCAGTCGCGCCCCGGTCATGGCCGCCGCATAGGGTACGCCCCAGGCATTAACGTGGAACATGGGAACCACTGGCAGAACGCTATCTCGGGCGGATAGACCAAGACTGTCGGGAAGGCTGATGGCAAAGGAATGGAGCACCGTGGAGCGGTGCGTATAGAGCACCCCCTTGGGCAGCCCTGTGGTGCCCGAGGTATAGCAAAGGCTAGAGGCCAGGGTTTCTTCATGATCGGGCCAGGAAAAACTGGGATCGCCGCCGACGATGAGTTCGTCGTAACTCTTTAGACCGGGTATGACCGCCGCGCATTCGTCGTCGATGCTTCCCAACAAGAACCAGTGTTCCACATGGGAGAGCTTATCCAGGAGTTGCGCGATCATCGGCACGAAACATCGGTCCAGGAAGACGGCCCGGTCGGCGGCGTGGCGAATAATGTAGACTAGTTGATCGGCGAACAGGCGCGGATTGATTGTGTGGCAGATCATGCCGGCGCTGGAAACGCCGAAATATATTTCCAGGTGGCGTTGGTGGTTCCAGGCCAGCGTCCCGACGCGATCGCCGGTGCCAATACCAAGCCTTTGAAGGGCCGAGGCCAATCGACAGGCATTGACCGCGACCCCTGCCCAATCGGAACACCGCACGTCACCGTCAGCCTCCACGGAAACAATCTCCGTGCCACCGTGATAGCGCGCCGCGTGATCAATCAGCGATCCAATCGTCAGCGGCCTATCCATCATCTGGCCGTTGAGCGCCATGGCGTCCCCTTCCAAAGACTCTGACCCGCATCCAGTCTGATCAGTTTATCCGCAAGAAACCCGGCGCGTCCATTAGCGAGACGCGCATGCTCCAACGGCGGGGCCGACGCAATTACTGGGTCGTTTTAGCCGCCACCTGTTTCAGCGCGCCAGCCCAATCCTTGATATGGTGGGCCTGGACGATCTTTCCGTTCTCCATCGTGTGCACGTCGATTCTTATAATGGAGAAGCTCTTGCCGCTCACGGATTGGCTGATGTTGCCCCAACGCTGCCCTTAGCGTCCAGGAGGTCATAGAAAGGTTGGACCTGGGCCTTGGCCCCGGCTGCCGTGAGTTTGTCCGTGTCCGCCGCCGGCTCGCCGCAGCCGCGTCGAACATACGGCCTGCCCGCTGGCCTTGGACCCAATCTCGATCTGCACCCTATTGCACGCCTGCGAGGATACGGATGCGGACCGTCGTTGTCTGCGCACACAGGTTTACGAGGCAGCACGGAGGGGCTGCTATACGGGCGCGGGCTGCTCTTGGTCAAAGACGACGCACCGCGCCGGCGCACCGTCGCTGCCCTCCACCTTGATGGGCAGCCCCACAAACAGGGGGCGCTTGCTCTGGATGGCGCCCATGTTGCAAAGATATTCGAACATAATGACGCCCTTTAGAAGCAGCTCAATGTGAGACGTATTCTCTTCCCATTCGGGCATGCGCGCGCCGGTGGCATAGTCGCGGATGCAGTAATCCTGGGGAAAGTCATAGGCGATCGCCTTGATGCCTTTGTCATAAAGCCACCGGCAGGCGTCCGCCTCCAGATACGGCGCGTTGGTCCAGAAATTGAGCTCCTTCACGGAGCGCTGTTGGTCCCACTTCGTCCGCAGAATAGCAATGTCGTCAGGATAAACGTCGGCGCCCGATGCGTCCATGTCGGCGGCCGTGATGGCCCGGTTCGACTCGCCAGGCAGGTCGATGACGGCGGCCGGGCCGACGGTCATCTCGGGCGTGATCTCCGTGGTTGTAAAACCGTCACGGTCGAAGTGTTTGGGCGAATCCATGTGGGTGAAGGAATGGAAGCTCATTGTCATCTGGGTCGCCTGGTGGGTATCACCGGCCTCATAGCTTTTGGCCAGCACCCGCTCGATGGCCCAGCGGCAATGGCCGTCATGGACGGCGACAGACAGATCAACAATCGATGGTGTCATGGCGGCCTTCCTTTCCTCGCGCTTCGCACTCTTTACGGATGGTCTCATAGTGGGGCGCGGAGCACGGCCAAGGAAAGATCAAAATCCCAGTCCGGCGCCGGCGGCCTAGTCGACGTTTGGCAGTCCCTGGGAGAACAGGGCGCCTACTGGCCCGAAGTCCAGGCAGGATCCAAACGTCCGCCGCCAACCGCAGCGCCGCTTCGGCTTCACCGCGGATATCGAATTCGAGATCGGAAGCCAAATGTTTCGCCCGATCCACCGGTATGAGACGGATATCCGGGCCCAGCCGGTTGTGCAGTTTGGTGAGCGTCTCCAGGCCGGTAAATCTGGCGCCGATGAGGGGTACATGGCTCTCTCCTGCTTTCCTACCGGGGGGCATGTTGAGCAAGTTATGGGTAGCCCCCCAGTGGATTCAAAGTATGAGGTCGAAAGACGCGTGGCAAAAGGGTCATAGCGGAAGATAATCGTTGAGCTATATCATTGGTCGGTCTATCACCGGGGCCTGCTGAAACTTCTTAGCCGAAGGCAGAGACCGTGAAGGCAAAGGTTTTCATCGACGGCGACGTGGGCACCACGGGTCTACAGATTCGCGCCCGTCTTGAGGGTCGAGCGGATATAGAGCTGTTGCGTCTGCCCGAAGATCAACGCAAGGACCCGGCCCGGCGGAAGGAAATGCTGAACACCGCCGACATGGCGATCCTGTGCCTGCCCGATGACGCGGCGCGAGAGTCGGTGGCGTTGGTGGATAATCCGGAGACCAAGATCGTCGACGCCAGCACCGCACACCGGGTCGCCGACGGCTGGACCTATGGCTTCCCGGAGTACAAGGCCAGCCAGCGCGACGCCATTGCAGGCGCGACGCGGGTCTCCAATCCGGGCTGCTACGCCATTACGTCCGTGGCCATGCTTTATCCGCTCATTCATGACGGCGTGGTGCCAGAGGATTGGCCGATCACAATCAACGCCGTGTCGGGCTATTCCGGCGGGGGTAAGGACCTAATCGCCGCCTTCGAGGATGAGGTGTCACCCAATCATACGGATAGCGCCTTTTACGCTTATGGTCTGAACTTAAAACACAAGCACCTCCCCGAAATCACCAAATGGAGCGGCCTTGCCCACGCGCCCGTATTCGTGCCCAGCGTCGGACGCTATCACCAAGGTATGATCGTTCAGGTGCCGCTACCGCTGTGGTCCATGCCCGACACGTCGACGCCAGAACGCGTGCATGCGACCCTGACCAACCACTACGCCGGAACGCGCTTCGTCTCTGTGGCGCCGTTGACCGATACGGCGAGCATGAGCAAGCTCAACCCAGAGGATCTAAACGGCACCAACGAGCTTCGCTTGCATGTATTCGCATCTGCGGACATGAAACAGGCCGTGGTCATGGGCCTCATCGATAACCTCGGCAAGGGCGCTTCGGGTCAGGCCGTGCAGAATGTGAACTTAATGTTGGGCATTTCGGAAGACACGGGATTGACTAGCGACAGACCAAACTAAAAGGGATCTGGCAAAAGCCGGTCATGATGTATCAAAGGGCAGAATCGGATCATAATGATGACCGATCGTCCTCGCAGATCACTTTTTTTACGGCCTCCCGCTTGTTCAGGAGATGCGACTTCAGGAGATGGGCGAGAAGCGCTCCGTCGCGCGCCTCCAACGCGGCCAAAATCGCTTCGTGCTCCTTCATGGCTGCGTCCCAACGGTTAATGGACGTGTTCGCCAGATACCGGGCCCGACGGATACGTTCCGCCAACGAACGGTATACTTGCAGCAGGGTAGGGTTGGCAGCGATCTCCATGATCTTTTGATGGATCATCTGGTTCACGCGGTTGTAGCTGGGTTGATCGCCACGGGCATAGTGCATGGCCATTTCGTAATGCAGCGCCTTCACTTCGGCTACGTCAGCGTCGGTGGCGTTACAGCATGCCAGTTCACCGGACAAGGCTTCCAGCGACCCCATGATGGGAAATAACTCGTCCACGTCTTCCGGCGTAAGCTGGGTAATCCATGCGCCCCGGTTCGGCAACAACGTGATCACCCCATCGTTGGCGCAGACCTTCAACGCCTCACGCAGCGGCGTGCGGGAAATGCCAAACTTGGCGCAAAGCTCCTTTTCGGGCACCCGGGTCCCGACCGGTAGTTCTCCTTGGGAAATCATTTCGCGGATCCGGTCGACCACCTCTTCGTGAAGGGTTGGACGTCGGATCTCTTCAATCACAGCAAGGGCGGAATCGCTCATCAGATGGCTCCCCTCTCAACCAAAGCGTCCGCCAACACACGGGCAACATGGACCGCGTCCCGGGCCGCTCCGACTGCGATCTGATGGCGGCAACTCGTGCCGTCGGCAACAATCAACTCGTCCGTGCCGGCGGCGCGCACGGCCGGCAGCAGTTGGGCTTCGGCCATAGAGCGCGAGATATCCTGGTTCTCCGGCCGATAGCCGAAGGAACCGGCCATACCGCAGCAACTGCTGTTTATGACCTCGACTTCGAGATCCGGGATCAGCCCCAGTGCCCTCTCAACTGATCCCATGACCGCAAAAGCCTTCTGATGGCAGTGGCCGTGGACGTGGACCCGTTTCTGCTCCAACGGCTTCAAGGGCAGAGCCAAGCGCCCGGCGTCCGCCTCGCGGATCAGAAATTCCTCGAATAGAAAGGCGTCGGCGGCCAAGGCCTCAGCCGCCTCACCCTGTTGCAAGACTGTGAACTCGTCACGCAGGCCGAGTAGGCAGGACGGCTCCAGCCCGACGATGGGGACCCCCCGTTCTACATAAGGCCCAAGGCTGTCGAGAACCCGGCGGGCCTCCACCTTCGCTTCATCCACAAGGCCGGCGGCGAGGAAGGTCCGGCCGCAACATAACGGCCGACCCCCATCCGCCGGTATGGCCATGTGCACCGTGAAGCCGCCGGTTTCTAGGACGCGGCGCGCCGCGCGGACGTTTTCCGGCTCGAACCATCGATTGAAAGTATCGGCCCAAAGAACCACTTCGGGCCCCGTCGTTGAGGCACCGGCCTCATCATCGCGGAACGGCCTGGCGGCCCAGGCGGGCAAAGGCTGGCTGGCGGTGAGCCCAGTGATCATCTGACCAAGCGCCGGCAGGCCGGGGATCCGGTTGCGGAGATTGAGTAGCCATCCGAGGGCAGAGGCACTCGCTGCATAGCGCGGCAAGAAAGCGACCAACTTATCGAACAAGCGCAGCCCATGGCGTTGGCGGTAATGATAGAGGAACTCTGTCTTCATGCGCGCCATGTCGATGCCGGTCGGGCATTCGCGTTTGCAACCCTTGCAGCCAACACATAGCGCCATGGTGTCATACATGTCATCGGACGTCAGCGCGTTGGGCCCCAGCTGCCCCGACAAAGCTAGACGCAAGGAGTTCGCCCGGCCGCGGGTCAGATCCTTCTCATCACCCGTGGCCCGAAAGCTCGGGCACATGACGCCAGCGTCGCGTTTGCGGCACGCGCCGTTGTTATTACACATCTCAACGGCCCCGTGCAGGCCGCCCCAATCGGACCAGTCGAGCGCCGTGTTGATCGGCTGGCGGACATAATCTTCCTTGAATCGGAGCAGGGTTCGGTCGTCCATTTTCGGTGGGTCAACGATCTTGCCCGGGTTCATGATCCCGGCTGGATCGAAGGCATCTTTCACCTCGCCCAATATCTCGGTCATCCGGGATCCGAACATCGGTTTGTGGAATTCCGACCGCACCAGGCCGTCGCCGTGCTCACCGGAATGCGATCCCTTGTATTCGCGAACCATCTCGAAGGCTTCCTCGGCGATTGCGCGCATCTTCTTCACTTCGATTTCGGACTTAAGGTTGATCACCGGGCGTACGTGCAGGCAACCCACCGAGGCGTGGGCGTACCAGGTGCCGGTGGTACCGTACTTGGAAAAGACGTCGGTCAACCGCGCTGTGTAGTCAGCCAGATCCTCAAGGCGCACGGCGCAATCAACGATGAAAGAAATGGGTTTCGCCTCATCCTTCATGGAC
>CAZNWX010000071.1:0-9395 GCA_964576415.1 uncultured Magnetovibrio sp.
AGCGCTGAAAAGGCTGTGCGATCCAGCGGCAGAGGTCAGCGCCCACTACCTCATTGAGGAGGATGGTCGACTTTTTCGTCTGGTGGACGAGGCCGAGCGGGCCTGGCACGCCGGCGTAGGGTTGTGGCGCGGCGACAGCAATATCAACGACCGTTCCATCGGTATCGAGCTGGTCAACCCGGGACACGAGTACGGCTACCGGCCGTTTCCGGCCGCCCAGATGGCGGCGCTGATTGGGTTGGCGGGGGACATCCTGGCACGCCATCCCATCCCGGCGCAAAATGTGGTCGGGCATTCTGACGTGGCGCCGATGCGGAAGCAGGATCCGGGGGAGCTGTTCGATTGGCGTGCGCTAGCGGCTGCGGGGATCGGCGCTTGGCCGGACGCGCCGGGTGACGGCGACGGTGGCGACGTGGGCGCCCTGTTGACGGACATTGGTTATGATTCCAGCGACCTTGAGCTGGCACTCGTCGCATTTCAGCGGCGCTATCTGCCGGCGCGGGTGGACGGGCAGTTGGACGCGGACGTTCTCAACCAACTTGCCGCCGTCGCGGCTTTGAATTAGTCTCCGCCCCGCCAGACGGTCGGATGACCGCCTCCGTTCTCGGACGGGGGAGGAAAGTCCGGGCTCCACGGGAACACGGTGCCGGGTAACGCCCGGCGGGGGCGACCCCAGGGAAAGTGCCACAGAAAGCAAACCGCCCGTATCGCTTCGGCCACGCGGGTAAGGGTGAAAGGGTGCGGTAAGAGCGCACCGCGTTGCCGGCAACGGCGACGGCAAGGTAAACCCCACCGGGAGCAAGACCAAATAGGGACGGTCGGCTGGTTCGGCCAGCAGGGGTGTTTCCGCCTCACCGTCCGGGTCGGTTGCGCGAGGCGCCTGGCGACAGGCGTCCCAGATGAATGGTCATCCCGGCCGCTGTTTCGGCGGCGGCGCGGACAGAACCCGGCTTACAGACCGTCTGGCACCTTTTCTCCGCCGTTCCGGGCCGCATGCGGATCACGCTGCCGCCTCGCCGTCGCCCGATGCCGCCAAATTGCCACCTTCCCACCGCAGGGCCACCACATTGACGGCCTAGGCTTCGAACTAAGGAGCATGGCGAGCGCTTTTTGCTGTGTCACGACGTTCGGCATCGTTCGAATGAAAACAGTTTGTTAACCCATTAAATGCGACTCTTAACCCGTTGACGCCCATTTAAACCCATGATATCCCATGTTATCCCAAATATTATCTTGATGATATCTGGGTCAGGTCTGTGTTCCGAGGTTGGCGCCAACATCAGCGAGTGCAGTCCGTGGTAATGGGAGGCCAGTAAAATCTGGGCTTCTCTCACGCCGGAAGAATCCGGCGAAACGTAGGTTGAATGGGGTCTCTGATGGCATTGTTCGTCGGTCGCCACGTAAACAAGCTGGATAAGAAGGGTCGGGTCTCTGTCCCGAAGCCCTTCCGCGCTGCCTTGCAATCCGTCGGCAGCCAGACCCTGTATCTGTACCCCCTTTTCAAGGTGCCAGCAGTTGAGGCCTGTGATGAGGCGTTCATGTCGCGCCTCAGCGCCAGCCTTGATGACTTGGACATGTTCTCCGACGAACAGGACGACTTGGCCGCCATCGTTTTAGAGAATGCTCACGCCTTGCATTTCGACACGGAAGGCCGGGTCCAGTTACCCAGAGAGATCGTCGAGCACGCGGACATCGCGTCAGAAGCCGTTTTCGTTGGCCGCGGCGCGCGGTTCCAGATTTGGACACCGGCGGCTTATGAGGCAAACCGGGCCCAGGCCTTCGGGCGGGCCAAGGCCCGCGGCGCTACTCTTAAACTGCGGCCCGGCGATGACCGGGAGGGCGGCGCATGACCACCGCCCAGCACATTCCAGTCATGTTGAACGAGGTTCTCGAGGCTTTGGCGCCCCGTTCGGGCGCTGTCTACGTTGACGGCACCTTCGGCGCCGGTGGGTATTCCCGCGCATTCCTGGAAGCGGCGGACTGCACGGTCTGGGGTATCGATCGCGATCCCTTGGCTGTGAAAAACGGTGCGCGCATGGCCGCAGATTTCCCGAGTCGCCTTACCGTGCTGAAAGGTCGTTACGGGGATATGGCAGACCTCTTGGCCGATGTGGGCGTCGCGCAAATCGATGGACTGGCGTTGGACATCGGTGTCTCCTCCATGCAGATCGACGATCCGTCGCGGGGGTTCTCCTTCCGTGAAGATGGTCCTCTGGACATGCGCATGGGCGACAATGGTCAGACGGCCGCCGACGTGGTCAACGAATTGGCCGAGCGCGAGTTGGCCGAGATTATATATAATTACGGCGAGGAACGGGCCTCGCGGCGGGTCGCGCGGGCCATCGTCGAACGTCGCGCGCGCACCATGATCACCCGCACGGCGCAATTGGCGAATTTGGTGCGTGGCGTTGTCGCTAAGTCACGCGATGGCATTGACCCCGCGACGCGGACCTTTCAGGCGCTGCGCATCTACGTGAACGACGAACTGGCCGAGCTGGACCGCGGGCTGGAAGCGGCGGAAGCGCTGTTGGGACCTGGCGGATGCCTAGCGGTGGTGTCGTTCCACTCCCTTGAGGACCGGCGCGTCAAAACCTTCCTGCAGGCCCGCAGCGGCAATGCGTCCCGGCCGTCCCGGCATATGCCCATCGACACCGTAGTCGCCGGTGCGCCCACTTTCCAGTTTATCAAGCGAGGTGCGGTCAAACCTACGGCGGCGGAAACGCGGGCTAATCCCCGGGCCCGTTCGGCGCGCCTGCGCTGGGCCGTGCGGACGGAGGCGGCGGCATGAGACAGTCGACCCTCTCCCTCGTCCTGCTCACCGTTGCGGTTGGCGTCGGCCTGTTCCTGGTCAAATACCGGGTGCAGAGCCTCGAGGCGCAGCTGCAGACCCTCAATCGCGATATCGCCCAGGACCGCGAGCGCATTCACGTGCTGCGCGCCGAGTGGAGCCATTTCAACGAGCCGGATCGTCTTCGGGCGCTGGCCGGCCGGCATCTGGACATGATGCCCGTACAGTCGGAACAGGTCATTGAGCGCGACCGCATGGAAGAGAAACTTCCTGAACGTCCCGAGACCCCATCGGATCAACTAGCCGCAGAAAGCGGCGACAACGCTGGAAAGGAGTTCCGGCCATGACGATGACCGCACATAGGATTGTGGCGAAGCGCCGCCACATGGAAGGTGTCCGTAAACAGGCCCTGGAAATGGGGCGAAGCCGATTGCTCCTTACCGGCATGGTGTTTACCGTAGCATTCGCCGGGATTGCCGGACGGTTGGTTGACCTGACCGTACTGAACGGCGCCACCGAACCTCGGGTCGCCAGCACCGTCACCAGCGAAAGCCAGGTCACGGGTCGTGCCAATATCGTGGATCGCAACGGCATCATCCTGGCCGCGAGCCTGCCCACCGTATCCCTGTCGGCGGACCCGACGCTGATCATCGACCGCGGCGAGGCTGTAGATGGATTGATGGCCGTGTTCCCGAACATGAGCCGCGAAGAGATCGCGATCCGCCTCAGCGCGAAGGGACGATTCTCGTGGTTGGCCCGCAATCTCACGCCGAAACAGCACCAGGGCGTTATCCGTCTAGGGATTCCGGGCCTGCAGTTCCACCGGGGCGAGCGGCGGGTCTATCCGCACGACCGACTGGTTTCCCATGCTCTCGGGATAACCGACGTGGATGGCCAAGGGATCACCGGAATCGAAAATCATTTCGACCAGAGCCTGCGCACCAACGGTGCGCCGCTGCGGCTGTCCATCGACCTCCGGGTCCAGTCCGTCATGCGCGAGGAGTTGATCGACGCCATGGCCGAGTTCAAGGCCATCGGCGCGACCGGTCTGGTCATGGATGTGCGCAACGGCGAGATCATCTCCATGGTGTCCTTGCCCGACTTCAATCCGAACCAGCCGGGCGACATGAGCGGTGATGCTGCCTTCAACCGCGCCACCAAGGGCGTCTATGAGATGGGCTCCACGTTCAAGCTATTCACGGCGGCCATGGCCTTGGATTCCGGAACCATTTCCATGGTTGGTGGTTATGACGCGTCGAAGCCGATCCGTGTGGCGCGGTTTACCATCAAGGATTTCCATGCCAAGAATCGTTGGCTGTCCGTGCCCGAGATCATTCTGCATTCGTCGAACATCGGTGCGGCGAAGATGGCCGTTGATGTGGGCGGCCCAGCACAGCGCGCCTACTTGGGTAAATTCGGCTTACTGAAGCCCGCCGGGTTGGAGCTGCCGGAGGTGGGGGCGCCGTTGATGCCGTCCGTGTGGCGGCCCATCAACACGATGACCATTTCCTATGGTCACGGCATTTCCGTGAGCCCCGTGCAGGTGATCACCGGCGTGACCGCCCTGGTCAACGGCGGCGTCTACAGAAAGCCGACCCTTCTGAAACGGCAAGGACCGCCCACGGCCGGCCAACAGGTGATCACGCCTGAGACGTCCAGTCACATACGTAGCCTTATGCGCCTTGTCGTCAGCAAAGGTACGGGCCGCAAGGCGAACATTCAGGGCTATCTGATCGGCGGCAAGACCGGCACGGCGGAAAAGATCTCGAGCCGGGGCTATTCAAAATCGTCTAAGATCGTGTCCTTCGTCGGCGCCTTCCCCATGAACGCGCCGCGCTATGCAGTGCTGGCCATCGTTGATGAACCGGTCGGTAACAAGCGCACCTACAATTACGCCACCGGCGGATGGGTGGCTGCGCCGGTGGTCGGTAAGGTGGTCGAGCGCATTGGGCCCATGCTCGGAATTGCGCCGGACTCGGAGGCAGCGATTGTCCTGCCGGAGATCAAGGTGGCGAAAACCAAGCGTAAGGTGCGCCCCAAGATCCGCAAGGCTAGCTGGGAAAAATCCGTGGCCTTGGCCTTGGCCGTGAGTGGTAAAGCCGGAAGCCAGACGGCAGCGGAGGAACGCGTGGTCATGCGGGCGCGCAAGGCGCTGCAGCGCGCCGTTTCCACCAGCGAGGCCCAACGGCCCTTGGCGGCAACATTGCGATCGACCTTGGAATTGCGATCGACCTTGGAGAGGAAAGTTGTGGCTCGTTGAGCTGATGGATGGAGATGTCGGAACGGGAATGAACGCTGCGGCTTTCGGCGATATTCAGATTTCAGGTATTACATGCGATTCAAGAGAGGTGCATGCGGGTTATCTGTTTGCCGCGATCCCCGGCGCGCAGGATGACGGCCGGCGATTCATTCCCGACGCCCTGAAACGCGGGGCGGCGGCGATCCTGGCGCCGCCGGGCACCACTATCGAGCCGCCAGAGACCCCTGTCCCCATCATCACCGACGACAATCCACGCCGCCAGTACGCTCTCATGGCGGCGCGCTTCTTCGCTGATCAACCGGCAAATATCGCCTGTGTGACGGGCACCAACGGCAAGACATCCGTGGTCTCGTTCCTCCGCCAGATCCTGGCCGCCGCTGGCCATCGGGCGGCCAGCGCCGGAACTTTGGGCGTTGAACTCAGCGGATATGCGGACTGCGCTGCGCCGACGCTTCGCCACGCCATTAATTTGACGACCCCGGACCCTGCCGATCTGCATCGTAGTCTCGCGGAGTTGGCCAGTCACCGGATCGATCACCTGGGTCTAGAAGCCTCCAGCCACGGACTGGCGCAGTACCGGCTGGACGGAGTTCGGGTTGCTGCCGCCGCGTTTATCAACTTGACTCGCGACCATCTGGACTATCATGGCGACGAAACCGCTTACCTAGCGGCGAAATCTCGGCTGTTCGCGGAGATCGTCGTGGATGGCGGCGTCGTGGTAATCAATGCTGACATCCCCGAGGCCGATGGATTGCGCTCCATCGCCACCGGCCGTGGGCGTCGCGTGATCGATTATGGCCGCGATGCTACCGATCTAGTCTTGGTGGACGTCGTCGCGGACGGCACGGGTCAGACCCTTGCGGTCGACATCTTTGGTCATCGCCATGACGTTCGATTACCGCTGCTTGGCGCGTTTCAGGCGACAAATGCGTTGGCGGCTCTTGGGCTGGCTGTGGCGACCGGCGTTTCGGAACAGACGGCTGTTGGCGCTCTGGCGAAACTTGAAGGGGTGCGCGGTCGGATCGAAATGGTAGCGCGGCACCCGAACGGCGCGGCGATCTACGTAGATTACGCCCATACGCCGGACGCTCTGAAGAGCGTATTGGAAACGTTGCGGCCGCATTTGGCCGGTGAACTGCACGTGGTGTTCGGCTGTGGCGGTGACCGTGACCAAGGCAAACGGGTGGAGATGGGACGCTATGCTGCCGCTGTTGCGGAGCACGTCATTCTCACCGATGACAATCCGCGCACCGAAGATCCGGCCGAAATCCGTAAGGCCGTACGCGTTGGCTGTCCGGACGCGTTGGAGATCGGGGACCGGGCCGAAGCTATCACAGCGGGCGTCAAGGCGCTGCAGCCGGGGGATATCCTGGTCGTCGCCGGCAAGGGCCATGAGCCCGGCCAGATAGTCGGCAACACTAACATCCCCTTCGATGACGCCGACGTGGTGCGTCAGGTCGTCCAGGGGATGAACGCATGACAGCGGTCTGCACTCCCATCCTGTGGACTGACCGGGAGACGGCGTTCCTGGGATCTTCTTCGGCGCCATGGTCGGCAACGGGCGTATCCATCGATACGCGAACGATCGCACCGGGTGATCTATTCATCGCCCTGAGCGGGCCAAATTTCGATGGCCTCGATTTCGCGGCCCAAGCGGTCGAAGCTGGCGCTGCCGCCATCATGGCCGTTGCCGCCAAGGCTGATCGCCTGGGTGTGGATATACCGGTCCTGGCCGTGCATGACACCATGTCTGGCCTTCAGGACTTAGCGAGGTTGGCGCGGGCGCGCACGAGCGCGCGGATCATCGGGGTGACCGGCAGCGTCGGTAAGACTGGCACCAAGGACGCCCTGCGCCTGGCCCTGTCGGCCCAGGGGCGGACCTATGCCACGGAAGGCAACCTCAACAATCATTGGGGCTTGCCGCTTAGTCTGGCGCGGTTACCTATCGACGCGGAATTCGGCGTCTTCGAAATGGGCATGAGTGCGCCGGGCGAAATCTCGCCCCTGAGCGTTATGGCGCGACCCCATGCCGCCATCATCACCACCGTCGCGGAGGTCCATGCCGAATTCTTCGACAGCCTCGAACAGATCGCGGATGCCAAAGCGGAGATCTTCGATGGTCTGGATGCTAACGGCGCCGCCATCCTCTTCCGGGATCATTCTCTGTTCGATCGGTTGAAAGATCACGCCCGCCGTCAAGGTGTCCAACGGATCATCGATTTCGGTGAGGGTGAAGAGACCAAGGCCCGATTGGTGAGTTGCGACCTGGCGGAGACCGCCAGCACCGTGGAGGCGAAGATCGCGGGCCAGCGCGTATGTTACGCCATCAGCGCCCCCGGCAGGCATTTGGTGATCAACTCCCTAGCGGTTCTTGCGGCCGTCGACGCCATCGGCGCGGACGTGTATGCGGCCGCCGCCGCGCTTGGTGATATCCGGGCTCTGAAGGGCCGCGGCCAGCGCCAGGAAATTTCCTGGCAAGACGGCGCCTTCGTGATGATCGATGAGAGCTACAACGCCAGCCCCGTCTCAATGGAAGCGGCCATCGGCCTGCTGGCAACGACGACGCCGGCGCGGGACGGTCGCCGCATCGCAGTCATGGGCGACATGCTCGAACTGGGCGCGCGGTCTGACGAACTGCACGCGGGGCTCGTTCAGGCGTTGACGGGGGGCGGCATTGATCTGGTGTTCGCCGCCGGGACGCACATGGCGGCGCTTTGGGATCAATTGCCGGAGACCATGCGCGGCGGCCACGCGGCCACCGCCACGGAGCTGGCGCCTCTTGTGATGGCGGCCGTTGGCGACGGCGACGTGGCTATGGTGAAAGGCTCGCTGGGCAGCCGTATGGCAGTCATTGTCGACGCCTTGGAAGCGCTGGATGGCGGCGCGGTTTCTAAAGTGGTCAACGGGGAGTAGGCGGCATGTTGTTCCATATCCTGGTCCCCTTGGCGGACGATTTCGGCGCTCTCAACGTGTTTCGCTATCTGACCTTCCGCACCGGCGGTGCAGTGATCACGGCATTGATTGTCAGCTTCCTGTTTGGGCCGGTGCTCATCGAGTTGTTGAAGTCCCGCCAGCAAGGCGGCCAGCCAATCCGCGACGACGGGCCCGAAAGTCATCTGCTGACGAAGAAGGGCACGCCGACCATGGGCGGCATCCTGATCCTCATTGCGCTCTCCAGCGCGACGCTGCTGTGGTCGGATTTGAGCAATGGCTTTGTTTGGGCGGGGCTGGGCGTCACCTTAGCCTTTGGCATGATCGGGTTCCTGGACGACTATCTGAAGGTCTCTAAACGCGATAGCCGCGGCCTTTCGAGCAAGTTGAAATTTCTTCTCCAAGTGGTCATCGCCGCAGTCGCCACCTTCTGGATTATGCGCCACCTGCCGCCTGATCTGGCGACTTCATTGGCGATCCCATTCGTCAAGAACCTGCTTTTGGACCTGGGATGGATGTTCATTATCTTGGCGGTGCTAGTCATGGTGGGGGCGTCGAACGCGGTCAATCTGACGGACGGCCTGGACGGCCTGGCCATCGTGCCAGTGATGATCGCCGCCGGCGTGTTCGCCCTGATCGCCTATCTGAGCGGCCACAGCATTTTCGCTAACTACCTGCAAATCCACCACGTGACCGGAGCCGGCGAGTTGGCCGTATTCTGCGGATCCCTGGTGGGGGCGGGGTTGGGGTTCCTATGGTTCAACGCCCCGCCGGCGAAGGTGTTCATGGGTGACACGGGCTCCCTGGCGTTGGGTGGCGCGCTGGGCGCCATCAGCGTGATTACGAAACACGAACTGGTGTTGGCCATCGTCGGCGGTTTGTTCGTGCTGGAGACCGTTTCGGTCATCGTTCAGGTGGTGTCCTTCAAGCTGACAGGCAAACGCGTGTTCGCGATGGCGCCCTTGCATCATCATTTCGAAAAGAAGGGCTGGGCGGAGAGCACCATCGTGATCCGCTTCTGGATCATCGCGACGATCCTGGCTCTGGCGGGTCTTTCGACCCTGAAGCTGCGGTAGGAGGATCATGATCGACGTCTTTCCCTTCGCAGGTTTTCCCGTCGCGGTGTTCGGCCTTGGCCGGTCCGGCATCGCCACGGCCCTGGCGCTGCAAGAGAGCGATGCCGAGGTCTGGGCTTGGGATGACAATGAGGACGCCCGCGCCGCTGCCGAGGTCGAAGGTGTCAGCTTGCACGATCTCCATGCCTGCGACTGGCGAGAGATGACGACCCTGGTGGTCAGCCCGGGCGTGCCGTTGGATCACCCGGAAGTCCATCCCATCGTTGCCAACGCCCGAGCGGCGAACTGCGAGGTTATCGGCGATATCGAGCTTCTGGTTCTGACCCAGAGGTGGTGCAAT